>DASXUA010000620.1:0-10461 GCA_036505095.1 Phycisphaerae bacterium | reverse complement strand
CCCTGAATCGGCTGCGCTGGAGGACGCGGCCGACGGGATTTTCGACGCCTTGCAAGGGCGCGTCACGCTGGCTGGGGCCATCAACGAGACGCTCGATTTCCGACTGCATTTGAAGAGCCGCCAAGGTACACTCCGCGGCGTGCGAATCGCCTGCAGCGCGCTCGGTGGACCGGACGCCAACATCGACCCCTCGGCCGTGCAGATCTTCCGGATCGAAAACGTACATCTCGAGCGCTGGCCCGGCTGGCACATTCGCGCGACGGATCCACATGAACGTGTCCCGGACCTGCCCGACGTACTCGTGCCGCTCGACGCTCAAACGCGGCTCGATATTCCCGAAGGCACCCGGCTGGCTTTCTGGGTCGACGTCAACATTCCAAAAGGCATGCCGCCCGGGTCGTACAACGGCGCGCTCCAAATCGCGGACGACTCCGGATTCTCGCGCAGCATCGACCTGCAGTTGACGGTCTGGCCGCTGGTCCTGCCGGATAGCGTGCCGGTCGCGCTGCTCACCGAGGTCGATCATGGCGCCGTGTTCCGATTCCACGTGCCACAGGCGGCCAGCGACGTGGCTGCACCGCTGCAAAACTGGGGTGCAAGTCCGGCGGCGGCCGAATTGGATGCCGCGCTGGCCGCGACCATGCAATTGCTCGAAGCGCACCGCGTCACGCCGATTCTGTCCCGGCTGCGGCCGGTGCTTAAAGTCGGGCGCGAGGCAGAAGTCAGCGTCGATTGGGATGATTACGACCGCGTCGTCGCCGGATACCTAAACGGCACGCGTTTCGTCGATCGCATTCCGCTGCCCGTCTGGAAGCTGCCGTTTGATGAAACATTCCCGCCGCCCCCGCCCTACGGCGCGGCGCAGTCGCCCACGCATTCGCGTGTCATGCGGCAGTATCTCAAGACCTGCGCCGAGCATTTCGCGGCGCGCGGCTGGCTCGAGCGTTGCGTGCTGACTCTGCCCGGCGCGCTCGACGGTGGCGAAGCCGCGCGCGAATTGACGCGGCACTTCGGCCGGATCGCCCGCATGGCCGACCCGCGCCTCGTGACGATTGCCGATTTGCCCCCGCAGGACCTCGCCGACTATGGCTGGGAGGGGTTTGTTCCGGCGTCGCCGTCCACGGGTGTGTCGGGTGACCTATCAGCGCTCATCGACGTGTGGTGTCCGCCGGCCCAATTCTATGACCCGCCTATCATGGCCGCGCAGCGCCAAACCGCAGGCGCCCCGAAGCGAACCTGGATGCGCGTCGATCGCCCGCCCTTCAGCGGCTGCCTGCACGTAGCGGCCGGGCCGATCAGCGCACTGGTCATCCCCTGGCAGGCGCGCAGCGCTACGGTCGGCGCGGTTCAATTGGGCGCCGCCAACGACTGGCCCGCCGTAGCGTCGCTCCTCGTGGGCGGCGCACCCGCGTCCGCGACCGCGCAGGCGTGCATCGAACATGATCCGGCAACTCTGATCTACCCCGGCGCGCCCTACGGTCTGACGACGCCCATTCCGTCGGTGCGTCTCAAGCAGCTTCGCCGCGGCATGCAGGACCTGGGTTATCTTTCCCTGCTCGACGCGGCCAGCGCGGAGTATATCTCCGAGACCGTGGCCCGCGCGCTTTGTCCGCGCGTGGGAGCCGAGGCGTATCACACCCACTACGCCGACGGCGTGACGCGCGCCTGGCCGACCGACGCCGCTGTCTGGTCCGATGCGCGGCGCATCATCGTGGACGAACTGCTGCAACGGACGCGCGCGAGAGCGGGCGAGCCACCCGGCGCGCCACCGACTCGGCAGGAGCCCACCGCAGCGGATCCTCGACTTCGCCCTCCCAGCGATATCGCTCGTAACGTCCAATGGCAGCACTTCATCAGCGCCACCCGCAAGCTCTCCGCCACCGTCGAAGGCGTGCGCGTGCAACGGACCGGTACGCGCAATCAGGCGCTGCTGCGCGTCGAGATTACCGTGTGCATTAACAACTCCACGCGCAGCGCGCTGGGCGGACAGCTTGGATTCGAGAGCCTGCCGTTCGGCTGGGAAGCCGATCCGGCGACGGTTGACATCCCGCCGATCTCACCGGGGCGCATGCTGCGCAGCGTGCTGTCGGCCCAAGCCCGCGCGCTCACCTGGGACCCCGGCGGCATTCAGATCGTGGAACTCGCGCTGCGCACCGACGATGGGCGCACGACACGGATTCCGGCGCGCATCAACTACATGAGTGGCGCGACGGCCGCCGCGCCGCTCAAGATCGATGGCGACCTGTCCGACTGGCCGCTGTCGCCCGTGAACGTGGCGGACGGATTTGTGCTCGTCTCCGGAACCACGTTCGCCGATCCGTTTTCGTTCGATGCGCCGACCGCCCGCGATGGCACGCCCGCGCAGCGCACGCAATGCGCCGTCGCGCGTGACGCCAACACCCTGTATCTGGGCGTCAACTGCTGGACCCGCGATCAGGGGTCAGGGGTCAGGGGTCAGGGGTCAGGACAGCCGTCTGGTTCGCCGCCGCGGGTTTCCGATTCGCTCGATCAGACTTCCGCGCGCAATTTCGTGCAATACGAGGATCTGATTCCCGTGGGCGAGGAACTCATCGAGGTGCTGATCGATCCCAGCAATAGCGGCAGCCGCAGCCCGGCCGATCTTTACCACCTGGTCATCAAGCGCTCCGGCGCGCCCGCCTGGGAGCGCGGCATCGCGCTCGATCCCCCGGTCGGACGGCGCGCGGTCTGGCCGGCCGACATCCGCACGCAAGTCCGCGTCTTTCCGGACCGCTGGTGCGCCGAGGTAGCCATCCCGCTGGCGGCCTTCGGCGAATTGCTGCCTGGCCCGCAGATATGGGGCATCAATTTCACGCGTTTCGATCTGGTCAACCAGCAATACTCCAACTGGGCCGCGGCGGTCGGCAACGTCTACGACCCATTGTCGCTGGGGAATCTAGCCCTCCCGTAGCTTTCATCCGGTACCGCGGGTATCATGAGCAGGCCCACCCCTTCCGGGGTGGGTTCTGAACCGGGCCTGCCTTATGAAACGACGCGCTGCCTTCACGCTGATTGAGTTGCTCACCGTCATCGCGATCATCAGCCTGCTGATCTCGATCCTGCTGCCTTCGCTGAGCCGGGCGCGCGAGCAGGCCAAGTGCCTGCGCTGCCAGGCTTCGTTGCATGAGTTCGGCATCGGCATCGCGACCTACGAGAACCAATATCGCGACGCCTTGCCGCCGGCCGCGTGGATTCCAGACAAGGTGCAAATCAATGGCGTCATGACGCCCAACACCGGCTCGCCGCCCTTTATCTACGGCTGGGCCGAGCTGCTGTGGGCGCACGCCTACAGCGAGAAAGTCAAGACGGCCGACAACTTTCCGGCCCAGCGCAACATCGGCGGCGAAGATCGCTGGCAGAAGTATCTCGAGTGCGCCAGCAGCACCTATCACGGCGCCAACAGCGGCCACTATCGCGTTTATCTGCCGTCATGGGTGGCGGGCACCTATTCAGTGAACGCCGACGGCACCTTCTGCGACCCGGCCACGCTGAACCCGACGCTATCGGCCGTACGCTCCAACATCCGCCCGCGCCTGCCGCTGATCGGCGACGCCAACGAGCAGTCGGAGCGCGGCGACGGCGTCGGCAACGACGAGTGCAGCTACATCAACGCCGGCGAAGCCAACACCGCCGGCACTGGCGGCTACAACGGCAACCGCTTCTCCGACCGCCACTCTGGCGGCACCAACTACCTCTTCGCCGACCTGCACGCCGAGCGCGACACCCAGCTCCGCCACAAGCTCGACATCGACTGGGACCTCAACGAGGTCAACGACATCGACATCCAACCGTGACGCCGCTGACCGGCGCTCGTAGGCAGCAATCAGGTAATCCGCGGATCCGATCTTGAGGGCGGTTGCGGCTATGTCCCGAGTTGCCAAAGCGCGCTGACCGGCATCAGATACAGATTGGGTGCGCACGGAAGTGACTGCTCGCCCAGGTAGAGCATGATCCCGCGATGGAAGCGGCGGCCTGCCGTTTCCGCCAAGTCGTGAAGTCCGCGCCAATCCGTCCCGCCGATTGTGGCCGAGGCTTTCACTTCAATGCCGACGATGCGCCCGGCGGCATCTTCGAGCACCAGATCGACCTCGCGGCCGGCTGCCGTGCGGTAATAGAACAAGGTCGTGCGTGTCCGGCTCCAGGTCATTTGTTTCCGGATTTCCTGCACTGCGAAGCTCTCGAGCAAGGGTCCGAAAGTCCGCGGATCGCTCTGAAGGCGGAGGCGATCCAGCCCCAGCACGTGCGCCATAAGTCCCGAGTCGATCAGCGTTATCTTCGGCGCGCGGATGAGGCGTTTGCGAACGTTGCCCGACCAGGCCGGCAGCGTTTGCACCAGGAAGCTTGCCTCCAACAACCCTAGATAGCGCCGCAGTGTGGTGCCGGCGACGCCCGTGCTGCGCGCCAGTTCAGCCATATTGAGCAGCGACCCGCTTTGCGCCGCCAACAACGTCAACAACCGCGGCAGTTCCGTGCGTCGCTCGATGTCGGCCAGCGCGCGCACGTCGCGCTGAATCAGGGTGGTCACGTAAGCCGCGAACCAGGCGCTGCGACGCGCATCTGCCGTGCGCGCCACCGCTTCCGGATAGCCGCCCGCCAACACGCGCTCCAGCAACTCGGGGCGCGTGACGGGCGGAACGCGCGGCGGCACCGGCCTGGCAAAAACGGCGTCGATGAACTCGTCCGCAGTTCCTTGCAGTTCGCCCTGTGAGAACGGCCAGAGCGTCAGAATCTCGATCCGGCCGGTGAGCGTCTCGGAGACGCGGGGCACGAGAAACACATCGGCGGAGCCGGTCAGCAGAAACCGCCCAGGCACGCGTCGGCGATCGACCTCCAATTTGATCGCGCGCAACAGGTCCGGTGCCTGCTGGATTTCATCGATGATCAGCGGCCCCCGGTGTGCGCTCACGAACGCGACCGGATCGCGGATAGCTGCATTCAGGATCGTCGCATCGTCCAATGTGACGTATGTGGCCGCCCGCTTTTCCGCCAGCAGCCACCGCACTAATGTGCTCTTGCCCGTCTGACGAGCGCCGTTCACCAGGACGACCGGCGTATCGGCCAGCGCTTCAAGTATGCGCGGTGTTAACTTGCGCGGGACCATGTTGGATAGATTAGCATTGCATGGTGGATAATCCACCATGCAGTGGCAGATTATCTTTCGAAAAGTTAGGGGCTCAACGGCGTGCTTTCAGGCGCGGCGGCGGTGCTTGGTTTGTCGGGCGAGCAAGCGATGCAGCGTCGAGCCGCCGGGCAAACCGCGGCGGCCCTTCTGCAGGGCCATCTCGACCCCCATCCAGGTCTGGCCGGGAACTCCGCGCACGGCCCCGGATGTCGCTTTCGGCCAGTGGCCGTGACGGCCGCGATGCGCACGCGCCCAGGCAAGGATCCCCCGCTCCGTCAGGCGCGGCAGTGCGGCGCGATTGCGCACACCGCGCTGCTCGGAGAGAAGCCGCGCCAGCGAGCGGGCTTTCTTCAGCCGGCGGCGACCGCCGCGCAGCGCCGCGTTGATGCCGGCCCAGGTCTCACCCGGCGCACCGCGAATCGCACCGGAAAACTGCGTGGGCCAGCGCCCGGCGCGCTCGTGATGCTCGTCGGCCCACGCCAGAATCTGCCGCAGCGTCAGCGGCGGAAGTTGCATGCGATTGCGCACGCCGCGCTGCTCGGCCAAAAGCTGCGGCAGCGACGAGCCGCCGAGCAGCCCGCGGCAGCCGACGACTAGATCGCGCTGAATTGCACTCCAGGTTTCATCCGGCGCGCCGCGGATGGAGCCGGACGTGAGCTTCGGCCATCGGCCGGTGCGCTGCTGATGCGCGTCGGCCCACTTCAGGATTTTTCGCACGCTCAGCCGCGGCAGGTCACCGTGATTGCGCACGCCACGCTTATCCGCCAGCAAGCGCGCCAGCGACGACCCGCCGCGCAGCCCGCGACCGCCCTCGCGCAGCGCCGTATCGACCGCCAGCCACGTCTCGCCGGGCGCGCCGCGGACGCGGCCGGACTTGTGCCGCGGCCACCGGCCCGAGCGTTGAAAATGCCGGTCAGCCCAGCCCAGAAGCTGCGCGTGCGTATAGCGCGGCAGATGCTGGATATTTCGCACACCGCGGCGCTCGGCCAGGAAATCCGCCAGCGTGTATCCGCGCAGCATCCCGCGGAAGCCCTTGTACATCGCGCTGCTGATCGAGCCCCAGCGCTCGTCCGGCGCCGCGCGCACCATGCCGGATTTCTGGTTCGGCCACCGCCCGGTGCGCGCATGATGCGCATCGGCCCAAGCCAGGATTTGCGAATACCTCAGCGGATGCGTGCGATAGGGTCGCGCGCTGCCATGCCGTTTCATCCGCGCATCTGTGACGGCGAAAGGCCCGCGCGTCAAGCGTTTCAGCCTGGTTGGGGCGCCGTACGGCTCTGGATCTGCGTCGCCGCCCAGGCAACCAGTTTTTCGGCCTGCTGCAACGCTTCGCGGTAGTCGTCCTCGGTCACCTCGGGACCACCCGGAGTACGCGTGCGCACTGAGTAGGGCGTCAGTGCGGCCGAGTCTTTCACTGGCTCCGGGACCGAAAAGCCCGCCTGCTCGACCAGCGTCAGGAGCAGCGCGATCGAATGTGTGCGCGGGGCTTCAACGCCGACGGTCAGCAGCACGCCTTTGAGCACGCGTTCGGCCGCCTGATGAGCCTGGAAGCACAGGTCCTCCAGCAGAACCCCGTCGTAGCCGTGCCCCGCCCGGACCAGCCCAACGCAGCTTTGCGCGAACTTCAGCCAGGCATCTGGGCCGACCGCCCGCTCGTCAGGTGGTTCGATGATCCAGGCGTTCATAAATAACGACGCCCTGCATGAGGGCGCTGCGAAAAGCCAGGTGCGGCGCGTCCTTCAGACGCTCCAACTGGCCCGGCGTCTCGATCAGAATGTCAACCGGCGCGGGAATTCCGACCAGCGCCCGATAGGTTTTGCGCTCCAGTGCGAGGATGCGCTCGCGCGTATCCTTGACCACCAGCAGGTCATAATCGCTCTCGGAGCGCGGATCGCCGCGGGCCTGGGAGCCAAAAAGCAGGATGCGGTCCGGATCGAGCACAGCCACGATCCGCCGAACGGCCTCCGCGAGCTGCGGATGCTTACTCAAAAGAGCCATTGTGTCCTGCTCGGATGTTTCCATGCACCCGCCGATTCACCCCGATGAAGTCGCTACGAGTTCGTGCTCAGCCGTCTCTGCGTTGGGCGTCGATGATTCCGCGGTTGAGCCCGCCACGGGACGCTCTACGTTCCATGCGCTCGCGCCATCTCGCCCAGCAAAAACGAGCGCACGACCGACCGCATTTGCGACACGGCGTTTGCGATAGGATGTGTCCGCTAGCCTTCCGGATCGACGATATAGACCTGCCGGACCGAGGACAACTCGATCGGCGGAGTCACTTCGAGCACGCGCAGCAGGCCGTTATCGCGATCCGCATGAATCTCGGTGACCTCGCCGATCGTCAGCGCTGCCGGCAAGGCCGCATCGTCGGGCGGGCTGAGCACCACGTCGCCGATCTTGATTTTTCCGTCGTCCACGTAGCGGCGATCCACGTCCCGGACGTGAAGCTTGCCGCGCCCGGCGCCGGTCATCCAGAAGGAGCCCGGCACGAGCCTCAGGCCGTCTTGTGCGCGACGGCCAATGGCGACGCGCATGCGCGTAGCAGGATCGCTGAGCAGGCGGATTCTGGAGGTGTGGGCACCGGCCTGCTGGACTATCCCCAGAAGATGCTCGGAGGCCAGGACGGCCAATCCGTCGCGCGCCCCTTCGCCCGTGCCCAGCGCCACCGATAAGTTGGCCGAGGTGACGGCCTGTCCTTCGCGCACGCCGCGCCGCGCGCCCTGCGTCACCCAGCGCGCCTCGCGCCAGTCGAGCGGATCGCTCGCAATAGTTCGCGCGGGAATGAGGCGGCCGCGGTGCTGCAAGCCGCGCTCGCGAATTCCGGTTAACTCGCGATTCTCGGCTTCAAGCTGTGTGACGCGCGCCGATTTGGCTGCGAGTTGGTTCTGCAGCGCGGCCAGCCGCGTGGCCAACGACTGGTACTCCGCAGCCGCCACCGGCGCTTCTGCACCGTGCAAGGCGTCGCTGGCCGCGTCAATCGCTTGCGAAGTCCGCGCAGCGAGCGGTGTGCCAAGCTGCACCAGGTGCAGCAGTCGCCCGGTGAGGCTGCGCGGCAGCAGCAGCATGATGCACGACGTGCCCAGCAGCAGGGCAAAGAGCGAGCGCTTGGTGAATTTGCGCCGATGGCGAAATCGCATGGCCAGTGATCACATGTCGTCCGCGTCGGACTCCATCGTGTTTTTCCAGAGCGCCAGGTTCTCGAGGTAAACGGCCGTGCCGCGCGCCACGCACGTCAGCGGGTCCTCGACCACCTGCACCTTCAGGCCCGTGGCGGCCGACATGACCCGATCCAGACCGCGCAGCAGGGCGCCGCCCCCAGCCAGGTGAATTCCGTTATCGACCAGATCGGCCGCCAGTTCCGGCTCGGCCTTCTCCAGCGTGGTGGTCACGGCATCGACCACCTGGCTGACTGGCTCACGCAGCGCCTCGCGGATTTCCTCGCTGGTGATCGCCGTCTTGCGCGGCAAGCCGCTGATCAAATCGCGGCCGCGCACCTCCATCGACATCTCCTGATCGAGTTCGGCGCACGAGCCGATTTCCATTTTGATCCGTTCGGCGGTCTGCTCGCCGATCATCAGGTTGTACGTGCGCCGCATGTAGTTGATGATCGCTTCGTCGAGGTCATCGCCCGCCACACGCAGCGAGCGCGACACGCTGATATCGGCCAGCGAGATGATGGCGATCTCGGTCGTGCCGCCGCCAATGTCCACGATCATCGAGGCGGTGGGGTCGGCGAATGGCAGACCGGCGCCGATGCCGGCCGCCATCGGCTCGTCCACCAGATAGACGCGCCGCGCGCCGGCCCGTTCGGCCGAGTTATAGACGGCGCGCTTCTCGACGGCCGTGATGCCCGACGGGATCGCGATGACTACCCGCGGCCGGAAGAAATTCCGCCGCCCGTGCACCTTGCGGATGAAATAACCCAGCATCGCCTCGGTGATATCAAAATCGGCAATGACGCCGTCCTTCAGTGGGCGGATGGCCGCGATCGACCCCGGCGTCTTGCCGAGCATCTCCTTGGCGACCAAACCGACCGCCGGCCCGCCGCCGGCCGCCTCGATCACGCGATTCGTGCCGCGCTTCACCGCCACCACCGACGGCTCGTTCAGCACGATGCCCTGACCGCGCACACAGACCAGCGTGTTGCACGTCCCCAGGTCGATGCCCATATCGACGCTGAAGATGCCCAGAAGTGAATCGAAGATCACGTGTCGAAATCCTTTCGACTTCCGCCCGTGGGCGGTGTGGCATGCTTTCACGCGCAGCGGGTAAGCATGCCCTCCATGAGGGAGCATGGCTACCCGGCTACGCCGTGAAGCCATGCTACACCGCTCAACTGGCGGTTCGGGCAGTATACTAGCGAGGCTGGGACAATGAAACAAAAAACACAAACTGGATTGGGCGGAATTTGCTATGCTGGGCGAAATCGGCAAGGCCAGCGGAGCACTTCATAGACACCAGGCGTTCAGGCAGGCACGGGCCAGTTTGGCCGAGAATTCTAGGCGGAATGCTCAGAGCCCCCAGAATCCCCCACAGGCCTGCCTGCCGGTCTGTTGGGCAGGCCGTAGGGGCGACATCCGCGCCCTTGCCCGTAGCGCATTCGATCGCGTACCAGCGGCCGAAGGGCAAGGGTCCTGGCGGGCCGGGTGCAGATAGGCTCACGCGCCGACCGAATGCCGCATCTGCGGGTCGATGATCCACAACCAGTCGTCGAACAGGAACTCCAGCCGGATGGCCAGGAGGGCGATGCGGCCCATGACGGTATAGCCGAACGAGGCGCCGAAGGTGATCATCATAAACCAGATCCCCACGCGCGACACCTTGCCGATCAGTCCCTTGTGCTCGATCGAGAAGAAGAAATACACCAGCCCGGAGAGCACGCCCACGACAATCAGCAGGTTTTTGATCGATTGCGCCACGTCGAGTTGCTCACGGTGCATCACGAGCAGCGGAATGATGGTGTTGCTGATTTGACTGAGGAAATCAGCCTGCAGGAACCCTACCAATCGCATTCCGGCCATCGTGCCGATGATGAAGGCCAGCGGCCAGCGTGCGATCCAACCCCCGCGCGGCGACAGCCGCCATAACAGCAGCAGGCCGAGCACCAGCGGAACGACATAAGCATTTTGTGGCTTGGCTTCCAGGCCCGGCACGGCCCAGCGCTGCACGAGTGCGGGCACGAGCTTTCCCATTAAATTGGAGACGATGGTGCTCCAGAAACCGACCACCATCCAGTACGCAGCCGAGACCCCCACCAGCACCGCCTCGGCAAATTTGTAGAACACGTTGTCGCGATATAGGAACGAGAAGATGCAGAGCGT
>DASXUA010000619.1:0-10159 GCA_036505095.1 Phycisphaerae bacterium | reverse complement strand
GGGCGAGCCTCCCGGCGAGCCGCATCGGAGATGACCTATCATGGTCGGAGTCGAAATGTATGCTCACCCTCACGTTCCTGGGCGTGGGTAGCGCCTTCGCCAAACGGAACTACCATTCCAACGTACTGTTCGAGGCCTGGTCGAAAGGCCCGCAGCAGCAGAGCGAGCCCGACGACGTGCTGCTGGTGGACATGGGCGCCTACGGCCCGCTGGCTTTGCATCAGCTCAAGGATCGTCCCGGCTTCGAATACTTGCGGCACGAGGGCTACTGCTACTACCCCAAGCTGCGGCGCATTTTCATCACGCACACGCACGCCGATCACATCGGCGGGCTGGAAGAGCTGGCCTTCATGAACACCTTCGTGTTCACCGACCCGGCCACCGGCAAAGGCTTCAAGCCGCAGATCATCAGCTCGATCAATATTCTCGTGAACCTCTGGGACCAATCGCTCAAGGGCGGGCTAAGCACGATCCAGGGCAAGTACGCGCTGCTGCAGGACTATTTCTACATCCTGGCGCTGCGTCCGGGCGAACCGGGCCGCGAACGCTTCCTGATCGACAAGCGCTACCAGTTCCGCATCTTCCCGACGGACCACGTGCAGATCGAGCGCAAGTACGACTGGCCCTCGTATGGCTTGCATGTCACCGACCTGCGCACCCAGCAGACGGCCTTTTTCTCCGGCGACACGCGCTTCGATTACGAAGTCTACCGCCCCATGATGGAGCCGACCGTCCTCTGCTTCCATGACGTGCAGCTCTACCCGCAGATGACATCGGTGCACGCGCTATTGAGCGAACTGCAGACGATGCCACCCGAAGTGAAGCAGAAGACGGTCCTCTACCACTACGGCGACAACTGGGACGATCCCACCTTCCAGCAGATTCCCACCGAATTCGCCGGCTGGGCCAAGCCGCAGGAACGGTACGTACTGTTCGGTTGAATCGCGCCTCGTGGCGGCGTGCGGATGATTGCGTACACGTTGACGAGTCGCCCGCCAGGTGATACCGAAGCACTCATGGCATTCGCCGTGAGGCGCAGCGGCACCCTGAAGTAACGCTCCGGACGAGTGGAGATGAGCATGGGGCTTCAATACGAAGAGGGCCGACAGCGACTGCACGAGTTCGTTCGCTGGTATTCCAACCACGCGGGAGGGCGCAACGAGGCAACCACAAGACTCCACCTCATTGACCGGCTCTTTTTCGATTGCCTTGGATGGCTTCGCGAGGATGCCACCCTCGAAGAGGCAGATGGTCAGGAATATGCAGACTATACCTTCTCAACCAGCCGTCGGGTCTTGATTGTCGAAGCGAAGAAGGAGGGCACCTATTTCGAACTGCCGCAAAGGAAGGAGCGTCCTCAGTATTCCATCCGTGGGCTCTACCGCGAATACCGCGCGCTCGGCACAGCGCTCGATCAGGCAATTTCGTATGCGCAAAAACGCGGTGTACCCTACGCTGTCGTTGCTAATGGGCATCAGCTCGTCGCTGTCCTCGCGACACGGACCGATGGTATAGCGCCACAGAGTGGAGATGCGCTTGTATTTACGTCACTGGCAGCTATGGCAGACCGCTTTCTCGAGCTTTGGCGGGCACTGTCAAAGGAGGGAATGCAGGACAATCGCCTTACAGCAATTCTCGCCGGGAGCCGAACTGCGCTCCTTCCGGGCAAGCTTGCTGCCGAGATCCCGGGCTACCCGGGCTTCAAGAATCGAAACGTTTTCCAAGTGGACTTGCAGGTCGTGACGGAACTCGTGCTCGAAGATATGGCGCGTGCCGACGCACTTGAAACAAGGTTCCTTCAAGACTGCTACTGTCCCAGCGGCGCACTCTCGCAATGTTCGCTTGTCAGCAAGCGAATCCTGGAAACGCGGTATGCCGCTTTGTTCGAATCGGATGCGCCTATTACACCCGTCAATGCCCGGGACGGCAGCGCCGTTGGCCCCGAGGTGCTCGCCAAGAGCCTGAGTAAACGCCCGATACTCTTGGTCGGAGATGTAGGCGTTGGCAAGACCATGTTTATTCGTCACCTGATGAGGGTCGACGCTCCGCAGGTCTTCTCTGACGCCCTGACATTCTATGTAGACCTTGGCTCTCGGGCGGTATTGGCGGATACTCTCAGGACAGCGATCCTAGATGAACTTACAGGGCAATTGCGCGCACTTTACGACATTGATGTCGAGGAGAGCTCCTTCGTACGGGGCGTGTACAATGTAGATTTGTTGCGCTTCGGCAAGGGTGTGCACGCTGAATTACGGGAGGTTGATCCGACGGGATACAAGAAGGAGGAGCTTGGATTCCTGATAGCTCGTCTCGCGGATCGTCCTGAGCACCTTCGCCGCTCACTTGAGCACATTCAGAAGGGGCGGCGGAAGCAGATCATCTTGTTCGTCGATAACCTGGACCAGCGAACCGATGACATCCAGCAGCGAGCATTCCTCATTGCACATGAAATGGCTGATCATTGGCCCGTCGTCGTGTTCCTTTCGCTGCGGCCGGAGACGTTCGCGCGCTCAACCCGTGGGGGTGTGCTCGCTGGCTACCACCCAAAGGCCTTTACCATTTCACCACCGCGCATCGATCGCGTCCTGCTCAGCAGACTCGAGTTCGCGAAGAAACTGACAAGCGGTGAAATCCTCGTCGATGCGCTCGGAGGACGCGCGATAGTTAGCTTCGCGAAGCTGGACACCATGCTCGACGCGTTCCTTCATTCATTACAGGGGAATCCTGACATCGTGGAGTGTATCGACAATGTCTCGGGCGGCAATGTGCGGCTTGCCCTTGACCTAACTAGGTCGTTCTTTGGAAGCGGCCATGTGGACACACAGAAGATAGTGGAGCTTTTTCCGACTTCGAGGGGCTACCGGATACCGCTGCACGAGTTCTTGCGTGCCATCACGTATGGGGACTGTGCGTACTATGATCCGAGCTACAGCGTCATAACCAACCTGGTTGATTTGCACAGCACTGATCGCCGGGAGCACTTCCTGTTGCCCTGCATGCTCGCGCACCTTCTAGCGATGGGCTCGCGCGCGGGCGACGATGGCTTTGTTGACGCTGCCGGCGT
Source organism: Phycisphaerae bacterium (assembly GCA_036505095.1). Lineage (GTDB taxonomy): Bacteria > Planctomycetota > Phycisphaerae > UBA1845 > UBA1845 > DASXUA01. The sequence continues at coordinate 7,095 of DASXUA010000619.1, read as the reverse complement.
GTTCGATGAAATGCAGAGTCTCGGTTACGTTCCGGAGCAGATCGACCGCGGGATCGCACACGCAGTTGAGCGGCGTCTAATGACGACGATGGGGCATGCACAATCGGTCGAAGACCACGGCGGGCGAAGGTGCCGCATTACCTCAGTAGGCGCCTACCACGTTAGGAAGCTCCTGTCCAAATTCACTTACCTAGACGCTATTGTCGTTAACACGCCAATACTCGATCTGGAACTGCGTACGAGGATCAAGGATGTCAGTGCCATCTCACAGCGGCTCGAACGGTGCGGGTTGTTCTGCGACTACCTCAGCGCAAGTTGGCAGCAAATGAGCGCGAAATCGCAACACTTCGATTGGGACGCAGTCGCGGAAGATCTTCGGGCGGAACTGTGTGAAATCCGTGAGGCAGTCGACGGGCGAAACGGTGGCACATAGACAGAGATTCCAAGACTATTTGGTGGCGGACCCACCGATGCTCGGCCAGCCGCCGCCGTTGCCCATACCCTGCTACGCGACGCGCCGGAGCCCGGATCCTGCCCAGCGCCACGCGCACGAGTTCCAGCAGCTTGCGTACGGCGCACAGCCAATGACGCAGCGCAGCCCCGCCGAAGTCAAGTACGGAGAGCCGCGCCGCAGTGCTTCAGACAGGTACCTGAGAAGATACGGGGGGCTGATGCTCGTACCGTTCGCCAGCAGCGCATCGGCTTCACGCAGCTTGGCGATGATCTGTTCCGGTGTGTGATGTCGTCGCTTCATGAGTAGCCTCCGTGCCCGTGTTCCGGGCATAGCCCCGGGAAACCATCGGTCACGAGCCGAGCAGCGCCACGCGCCCAGCGTGGCCCTCCACCAGCAGGATGCCGACCAGCTTGCCGTCGCTGCGCGCGACGACGGCCGCGCCGTGCCAGTTCTCGTCCAGCGGGATCGAGCGATCGATCAGCCACGAGCCGTCCTTGAACGTCAGGTGCGCGGCGGCCAGCGGCAGGGGAGTGGCGGCCGGATCGGCGATCGCCAGACAGTCTTCGGGCTCATGGGCGGTGCGCTGCGGCACGAACGTCGGCGATCCTGGCGCGCCGACATCGGCGCTAAAATCCAGCACGGCCAATCCGCCTTGCATGTGCTTCGGTTCAGACGTAAGCGGGATCACGCGGCCGGCGACTTCCAGGACGACCGTGTCTTGCTGCGCTTTTTCTCCCGGCCGCAGCAGGTCGAGCGGCCCGAGCAGACCCTCTTCGGTTGGCAAGACCCAGCCGCGGCGCGAACGCTCCGACTTGAGCCAGCGTCCTTGCTTCCACCCGATCACAGCCCGCAGAGGTTTGGGCAGCACAGCATTCGGCGGCAGCAGCGAGCTGCCGACGGCCACCAGCGGCTGCCACGCCAACCATTCATCCTTCGGCTCCGATTCGATCGTGAAGCGGTGTCCATTCCGCACGACCTCGCCCGCGCCCGGCGGCGTGGCCAGCGCTACGCCGCCGGCCAGCAGGGCGTCGCCGGATTCGACCTCCAGCGCGACGCCCTTGAGGCCGACTTGCGCCGCAAAGCCGCTGACGTTCCAGAAGCGCGTCTCCGGCCGCACAAGCTGCGCGTAGGGCCGCTGGATGCAGGCCCGCGCTTCGACCGCGCCGCTATCGCCCGTCAGCCCCACCGACAGGATCGTGCCGACCGGAATCTGTCGATAGAGAATCGGCGCGCCCGGCCGCAAGCTACCGCGGCGCTGCGCTTGCAGAACGATCTCCAGATCGCGCGCGTCGATCGCATCGATGATGGGCGGCTCGCCCAAGCCGATGAACTCGCGCTGCGTCGGACCATCGCCCGGCAGGACCGCCAGATAGCGCGGCCCGACCAGCGTCTCCAATCCAGCCACGCCGCCGGGACCGAGCTGCGGCCGCACTACCCAGAAGCGTGCCCCGCCGCGCGCCAGCTCACCGGCTCTCGAGTGCAGCGCGGCCGTCACGACGATGCCGTCCAGGTCTTTCGACAGCTCGATCTTGCGAATCTGGCCGACGACAATGCCGCGATAGCGCACATCCGCGCCGGGCTGAAGGCCGTAGCCTTGCTCGAGTTGCACCATGATGACCGTGCCGCGGCGCAGCCAGGCCTGATAACCCAGCCAACCCGCCAACAGCGCGGCCGCGATCGGAATCAGCCAGTATGCAGATGGCCGGCGCATCGGCCGCACGACCGCCTCGGGCAATCGAGTTGTTGGATCATTGTCGGGCATGAGGTGACTCATCGGCCGTGGGTGGACCAGAGGGCGTGTGGATTGAAAGTGGCCGCCGCCAGCAGGCTCAGCGCGACGCAGCAAGTGAACGCCAGCGCGGCCGGCCCGGCGGACACCTGCACGAAATCGCCGATTTTCAGAATCGCCACCAGGATCGCCAACAGCAGCACATCCAACATTCCCCAGCGGCCCGTCCACTCGACGACGTGGTACGTGAGGGCGCGATGTTCGCCGCGCATGAACCGCGCGCCGGTCGACAACAGCAGCAGCGACAGCAACTTCCCGAGCGGCAGCACGATGGAGCACAGCAGCACCACCACTCCGACCAGCAGATGTCCGGCGCCGAGCAACCGCACCACGCCCTCCAGAACGCTGGCCTCATTATGATGCCCGAACTTCTCGACGCGGATCATCGGCAGCGAGACGGCCAGTGGATACAGCAGCAGCGCGGCCAGGGTGATCGCGGCCGTCAGTCGATTGTCGCCGGAGCGCCCGTAACCCTTCCGCAACGTCGTCCCGCAGCGCGCGCAACAGGCGCGCGTGCGCGGCGTCAGCGGCGGAATAAGTTGCGCCAGCCCGCAGCACCAGCATGAACGTATCTGAGCCATCGTTCGATTCGACACGGACGCGAGCATGTCAGGTATTCGACGCGGCGCGCCGATTATTCATCGTTCGTCGCGCCGTCGCCGCTCTCATTCAACCTGCGCGAAAAGTGCTGGCGCCAGGAGCCGGACAATTCGCTGATGGAGATCAGCCGGCCCAGCGCAGCGCGATCCGGAGTATCAGAAAGCCGCAGGCGCGTCAGGGCCATCACCGTCAGGTTCGGGTATGGCCGTTCCAATAATTCGATCGCTTCACCGCCAGCGAGGGTGCCCGGCTGGATCACGCGCACGTAGAAGCCAGTGAAACCCCGCGCATGGATCCAGGCGATCATGCGCGGCTCGCCGTGGCGCAGCGCCAGCTTCCAGCAGGGCTGCCGTGGCTGACTGACCTGCACGATCCCCGAGCCAATTCGAAACGAATCGCCGATACACACGTGCGCTTCCAGCAGGCCGGAGGTCGTAAGGTTTTCGCCGAACGATGGTACCGTCAGCTCGGCTCCAAGTTGCTGTCCCCAGAACGCGTAGTGCTCGAACGGGTAGCAGCACAGCGCCTTGTCCGCACCGCCGTGGACCGCCTGGTCCGAAACCCGGTCGCCCGCCAGCCCTTCCGTCGTCAGTGCGACCGGGCCTTCCGCCGGCCGGCGATCGAACGCGGTGCTGTATTGCCGCCCGCCGCGCACCACCACGTGCGGACGCCCGATGTTCAGAGTCATCAACTTCATCGCCGCCACACTCGTCCGCGACAAAATGCTCCCACGATTTCGGGGCCATCTCCCTCAGATAACCGCCAAGACGCCAAGATCGCCAAGAGCAAGAGCATTGGTATTCACTTGGCGTCCTTGGCGTCTTGGCGTCTTGGCGGTTTCAAAGGCGCCTTGGCGGTTGTGTGGTCCTCGAATCAGAAGGTCAATTAGAGCCTGATGAGCTTCGCTCCGGCCACCAGTGCTTCGCTGAGTGCCGCACTCGCGCTCAGTCCGGCGAAGTCCATCGGCGGCGCCGGATCGGACGACACTTCCCGAATGCGATACGCCCACCAGCCGACGTCGTGCCACGTTCCCAGCTTGAATCCGACCGCCCGATAGACGCCGACCCGCTTGAAGCCGTAAGCCTCGTGGAGCGCTACGCTGGGCGGATTGGGCAGCGCTATGCCCGCATAGGCGTTGCAATAGCCCTGAAGTCTCAGCGCGCCGAGTAACGCCGCGTACAGCCCGCGCGCGACGCCGCTGCGCCGGTAACCAGCATCGACATACACCGAAGTCTCCACGCACCACTGATACGCGGCGCGCGTGCGGTGCCGCGCGGCGTAGGCATACCCGATCACGCCACCGCCATGCTCACACACCAACCAGGGATACTGTTGCTGCGCATCCTCAATCCGCTGGCGCAGCTCGGCGACCGCGGGCGGCTCATATTCGAACGAGATCGCCGTTTGCAGGACCAGCGGAGCATAGATCGACTGAATGGCCGCGGCGTCCGCCAGCTCAGCCGCCCGGATGAGGCAGGGCATGACTATGAATCCACCTCGTGCGCGTCAACCGGCACGAGCTTGGCGAATTCGAGAATCAAGGTCTTCTGCTCGCCGGTGGTGAAGCGCACGCCGGCGCGCGTGTTGTGGCCGGCGGGCTGTACCCACAGCAGTCGCCCCAGCCCGAACGTGGGATGCCGGACCAGCATGCCTTTGCACCAGCCGGCTGCCAGAGCCGGAGCGGTGCGCCCGTTCGTCTCTTCGTGCGCCGGCGACGGCTCGTCTTGATCGAGATCTGCGTCCAGCCACTGAATTTCCCGGGCGGGCAGCTCGATCAGGAACGGCGAGCGCGTCTGCCGCTGCGTGATGCCGCGGTGCATGCGATAGCGCGCGTGTGCCAGGACCAACTCGCGCTTGGCGCGCGTCATGCCGACGAAAAACAGGCGGCGCTCCTCCTCATCATCCGCATCCGGTTCATCGTCGCGATGGCGCAGTGGCAGCAGACCCTCTTCCAGAGCGACGATGTAGACGATAGGGAATTCGAGCCCTTTGGCCGCGTGCAGCGTCATCAAGGTCACGGCCCCGATTTCCGTCCGCACCGCGTCCACGTCGCTCAGCAGGCTGGTATGCTCGAGCCAGTCGACCAGCGTGCTGTCGGCGTGGGTCCGCTCGAATTCGCTGGCGGCGGTAACGAGTTCGTCGACGTTCTGCCGCGCGTCTTCGTCAGCCGATTGGCTCAACTCGGCCCGCAGGCCCGACAGGGAAAGGGTTTGCTCGAGCGCCACCGCGGCCGGCTGTTGTGCGAGCGGCGCCAGCGAGCGCAGCAAGTCCGCGAACTGTGCGACGCGCGCCGCAGCGCGTCCCAGCGGAGCCAGCGCCGAAGGGGCCTGCAAGATGTCGAACACGCGCTGGCCGGCGTCGGCCGCAATCTTCTGCAGGCGTTCGACGGTCGTATCGCCGATGCCCCGCGCCGGAACGTTGATGATGCGCAGCAGGGCCGTCTCGTCCGCCGGATTCACCAGCACGCGCAGATAAGCCAGAACGTCCTTGATTTCCTTGCGGTTGTAAAACTCCGTGCCGCGCGCGATCTGGTAAGGAACCCCGGCGTGCAGCAGCGCCTCTTCCAGCAGCCGGCTGAGGGAGTTCACCCGATAAAAGATGGCCACATCCGACAGCAGTCCGCCAGCGGACTTGTGCTCAGCGATGCGGCGCGCGATGTCGCGGGCCTCTTCCTCGGCCGAGTCGTACTCGCACACGCGGATCGGCACGCCTTCATCGTTCTCGGTCCACAGCTCTTTGGTCTTGCGCCGGCGGTTGCGCGCGATGACCGCGCTGGCGCCGGCCAGAATACGCTTCGTCGAGCGATAGTTCTGCTCCAGCCGGACCACCACGGCCTCCGGATAGTCCTGCTCGAACTGCAGGATGTTTCCGATATTGGCGCCGCGCCAGCCGTAGATCGACTGGTCTGGATCGCCGGTCGCGCAGATATTCTGCCGGTCGCGCGCCAGCAGGCGGGCGATGCGATACTGCGCGTCGTTGGTGTCCTGGTATTCGTCAATCAGCACGTAACGGTAGCGCTGCTCCAGGTCCGTCCGTACCGCTTCATCGGCATCCAGTAGGCGCGCGGTTTTCAGCAGAAGGTCGTCGAAATCCAGCCCCTGCTGTTCGGCCAGGAGCGTTTCGTAAGTGCGATAGATGCGGGCGATGGTCTTTTCCGACCAGTCCTGCGCGCGGGCCGCGAAGGCCTCGGCGTCGAGCATCGTGTTCTTGGCGCGGCTGATGACCGCCTCGACGCGCGCCGGCGACCAGTTTGCGACGGCCAGCTCGGCGCGCACGATCGCGTCGCGCACGACCTTGCGCCGGTCGGCCTGGTCGAAAATGGTGAAATTCCGGGGCAGCCCGGCCGGGGCGTGGTAGATCCGCAGGATGCGGGCACACAGGGCGTGGAACGTGCACACCAGCATACCCGAGCCCGGCAGACGGTGATCGCCGGGCGGCCGACTTTCGTCCCTTCCCTCTTCCCCGAACAGCACCGCGATGCGCTCGCGCATCTCGTTGGCAGCTTTATTGGTGAATGTGATCGCAAGCACTTCCCACGGCCGGGCGACCGTAGCGACGATGTAAGCCGCGCGGCGCGTGATCACGCGTGTCTTGCCACTGCCCGCGCCGGCCAGCACCAGCAGCGGGCCTTCCGTGTGCTGTACGGCCTGAGCCTGCGGCTCGGTCAGCCCGTCCAGCAGCGATTCGATGAATCCGTTCGTTCGCATACGCTCCATGACGCGCTTGTATACCCGCAGCGCGGCTTACTTTCCATCCGAGGTTGCCGCAGACGTGGTGCGCCAGACTGCGCCAGCAGCGCTTGTCATGTGCCGGCGGATACACGCGGCTGCTGCGGATTGCCCGTTGGGGCAAGTCGAACGAGGATGTTAGTATCGACCAGGAATTTCATTCACCGCGCCAGGCGTAGATGCTCTCACGGCTATCATCCACGAACCCGTCGTAGCGCGGATGGCTCACGGCCCACGCGTCGAGTTCGGCGGCCCACTCGTTGGCCGTTAATCGAGCCGGATCTTCGGCATTGGCGTGCACGTCTGGTGCGAACCTATCCTCAACAGCCTCAATGACCAAGGCCGCGACGCCTCGCCCGGAAATGTCGGCCGCCTCGCGAAGCTTGGCTTCCACCTCGGGCGAAAGTTCGATTTGTAAGGTCATCGCGCACCTCCGTTCCAGGCCATGCAGCAGATTCTACGCGCGTTCCATTCCAGGAGCCAAGGATGCTCGCTGTGTCCCTTGCAGGTCGCAGACTCGCCGT
>DASXUA010000618.1:0-16144 GCA_036505095.1 Phycisphaerae bacterium | reverse complement strand
GAAGCGAATGGTATTCGAGCTGTCGGAGTTGACCGTCGTGCAGATGCCTTGCCGGGTCAGCAGCGCCGCATTGTACGGCACAGCATTGAACGCCTCAACCTTGTAAGCCCACATGTTGGCGAACGTGCTGGCACCGCAGCCGTGCCGCGCTATTTCCGGCGCGATGCGATAGCCTTCCAGAACGTGATGTAGCACGCCCACGCGGATGCCGAACGTCTCGGCGATGTCCAGCAGCCTCAGGATTTCATCGGCACGGTAGCAGTGGCAGTGGACAGTGATGTCGCCTGCCAGGATTTCGGAGAGCGCCTCGAGCCGCAGGTCGCGCCGCAGGGGCGGAGCATCCTGTCCCGCGGCGGACTTGGCGCGGTAATCAGCCCACTCGCGCGCGTACTCGCGCGCCGCCATGAAGGCGCGGCGGATCGTCCCCTCGACACCCATGCGCGTGTTCGGAAAGCGCTTACCCCAGGCATCCTGCCAATTCGACTGGATGACGTTTTCGCCCAGCGCGAACTTGACCGTGCGCGGCGCATTCGGCAACAGCATCTCGCTGACGGGGCGGTTGTACTTGAGCTTGAAGATCGTGTTCTGGCCGCCGATCGGATTGGCCGAGCCGTGCATGGCGTGCGTGGTCGTGATGCCGCCGGCCAGGGCCCGATAGATCGGCACGCGGCGATTGTTGACGACGTCCGCGATGCGCACCTCGGCCGACACCGACAGCGCCGACTCATTCACGGCATCGATGGCCATATGCGAATGGCAGTCGATCAGGCCGGGCGAAACAAATCGGCCGGTGGCGTCGATCACGGTCACACCCTCTGGCGCCTGAATGTCCCGCCCCATCTCGCGGATCTTGCCGTCGCGGATCAGGATCGACGTGTTCGGCAGAATCCCGTGCGTAACGGTCAACAGCGTTCCATTACGAATCAGCACGTTGCCGCCGGTATGCGTCGGCGGTACGCGATCGGCCTCGATCTCGCTGCGCCAACTCGGCCCCTCATCGCTCGGCTGGGAAGCGGCCGCCAATGCAGCCTGAGTTTCCGGTGGCGACTCCTCGGCCTGGCTCGCATCTGATCCGCGCTCATCCGCGTTCATCCGCGGCTCATTCCGGTCGTTTGACTTTTTTTCCTTCCGGCCGAGATCGACCTGGAACTTCTTGCCTTCGATGAACACCCACTGCGTCTTACTCTTCTCGTCCGCAAGTGGCTTGTCCAGGATGGTCAGATTCGCCAGGCGCCCCGCCGCGATCGTCCCGAGTTGCTCCTGCAGGCCGAACATGCCGGCGGGCGTGCGCGTCAACGCCGCCAGCGCGGCCTCTTCCGGGAGCCCGCGCTGGATCACCTTGCGCAGGTGCTCGAGCAGCTCCGCCGGCTTCTCGAACTCGCGCGTGCTCAGCGCGAACGGAATGCCGGCCTCGTGCAGCTTGATGATGTTGGCAACGTGCTCCTCCCAAATCCGCCGCCGCTCCTGCCGAATCTTCAGCGGCTCGTAGATTTTCTTCTCATCCGAGCGCTCCTCTTCCCGCTTTTCTTTCTCTACCTTCTTTTCATCTTCGGGCTGCGTCGCCGCAGCTTCCTGCTTCTGGCGCTCCTTGCGGCGCTGCTCGGCCTGTTTGTCTTTGCCGTATTCGGGCTCCTCGTCGAACTTGAGGCTCACGATCAAATCCACGCGCTCATTCTTAAGCCGATCAACGAGGCGATAGGCCTCCTTGGCACCGCTGATCATCGGCTTGAGGTTGAACTCGGCCGCCAGATTGAGCGCCCGCAGGATTTCGTTCTCCTCGTTCGCCTCGAACACCAGCGGGACGGATCGCGCCAGCAGCGGCTGCAGGGCCTCGAGCACCGTGTCGCGCGGGGTGCGCGGCGCGCTACTCGGATGCCGGGCCGCGTACTTTTCCATCTGCACGTACCAGCGCGCATCCAGCAGCGTCTGCCGGAAGAGGGCGAACACGCCCAGCAGCGAGTTGGGATAGTCGCCCGGCTCGCCGACGTCGAACGACGCGTGCTGCGCCACTTCGGAGCGCAAAAGCGCGCGGCGCAGCGGCAGGCCGGAAAGCTCGATCCACGCACTGCGCCCCGCCAACACCCCGCTGCGCGGCGCTACCAACACGGTTGTAATTCCCGATTTGCGGAAGCTCTCCAGATCAGATTCAGAGGGCGCGAACAGCTCCTCGGCCCGCAGGTGCGCCCGCACGCCCCGCCGCAGTGCCGCGTCGGTTTCGGCCGGTGGACCCTGCCGGCGGTCCGGTGTTTGATCTTCGGTGCGCTGCCGTTCCTCGGGCGTGCGCGGCTTGTTGGGGATACCCACAAAGCTGTGCGCGTCGACAAAACCGGGATAAACAAAGGCCCCCTCGACATCCAGCCGATCCGCCCCGGCCGGCACATTCACGCCCGCCCCCACCGCCTTGATCCGCCCTTCTTCGATGAGGATCGTGCCCCGCTCGATGACGCTTCCATCGCCGACGACAATGCGCGCGTTGGTAATGGCAACGGGCGGATCGAACGTGTCCAGCGCAACCACCGACCCGGGCAGCAGCGCTACGATCAGGATCTGAAACACTTGCGGTGCGGCGCCTCGTGGTCGACGTATTCGACTGGCGCGCAGGCGGTGACCCAGAGCGCCACAAAGGTCAGTCAACTCGTGCATGGGTTTCACGTCATGGTTGCGACGTCTCGACCCCGGGGCGCCGAGACACTTCGGCACTTTCCTGCGACTTTCCGAACTTGGCGCTTCCGGACGGATCGACGTTGGCGTCCGCGCGGCGCGCGCCCCCGATTCGCAGACCGGAATTCGCGACCGGTATGGTACACGCCGGTGGCCAAATTGTCATCGCCGGCCCTCGTCGGGCACGTGACCCTGGCGAAGCCCGGAACCGGGTAATGAAAGGCAGAAATGCGGTAGCCCTCGCAGGACGATGGCTGCGAGCGCTGCGAGGCCACGCGACCCGACTACTCTGAGGCTGCCGAGAACCGCTACCCGGCGGTGCCGCTCAAGAACCCGTTGACGAAAAAGTTGACGATGTTCACGAAGACCAGAAAGAAAAAGTCAGCCAGACGCATGAAATCCTCCTCGTCGCTAGAAGCGAATACCGAATCCGATGCTGGCTTGAAAATCGGGTGCCTGCTCGTTAAGGCCCAAGCCCGCCCGCATGTCAAGCGATACATTCTGGGTGAGTTTGAAAATCGGCCCGCCGCTGATCGAGTGAGCACAGTCCTCCGAGCGTGTGCTGGGATAAACGCCGAGATACTCGAGAAAGACGCTCACGCAATCCGAGAATTTATAGTTCCCGGCCAGCGTGACGGCCGTCTGGAAGAACTGCCCGTCTGGGCCATCCGGGACGCGCCCCAGAACCGAACCGTACACCGTGAAGCACTCATTGATCGGATAGTTCCATGGAAACTTGATCTCGGGAACGACGTTGTTGGCGCTCTTCGAGTCGGAGCCGGTTGGCAGGTAGAGCGTGGGAATGATCGAGACGTTGGGCACGCAATCATCCCGGTGCTTGAGCAGGGGCAGCTTGAAGCCGACGCTCATGTCTCGGGCGCCGTCGTCGTGGTCCTCGCGGCCGACGTGCCGCCCCGCAATAGTTGCTACGCGATCCAGCGTCTCGGTGAACGAATACCCCGTCCAATTGAGCCGGAATTCGAGCCATTCCATCAAACCCGTACGCAACGCGAGTTCCGGAAGCTGGTGATCGATCGCTCGGTGGTGCTGCTCGCGGTCATAGGAGAACGTGTATCCGCCTTCGAGGTGCGTGTGTCCGCGCGGCACGAGCGAGGCCGAGTCCGAGAAACCGGGCCGATCCGTGGCGATATAGCCTTCCAACGGCGCCGGTTCCGGGAACATCCAGAAACCGCCATGCTTCTCCTCGGTCATGTCATGCGAGGAACTCACAGGCTTGGATGACGTCGTCTCTCCCGACATCGAATCGCGAGAAGCACTCGCGCCCGAGGACCCTGTGGCCTTCGTGGAGCCTTGCTGCGCGGTCACCGTCGTGGGAGATACGATGAGCACGAGAATTGCCGAAAGAATGAACCGGAACACGGGACGCCTCCTTTGGCCGCCGCCGCGACCGCTCGCTCGGCAGCACAGACCACCAACAGGGACAAATGGCCACCAGAGGAACGCGCTTCCATAAATGCTGCTGCAACGTGCCGCCACGATCAGCGAGCGATTACCGCTATCGCCCGGCCGAGCCCCGCCGCGTCGAGTCCAGCGCGCGGCGATTTAAGCACGGCGGTCGCGACTTTGTCAAGCCCCTTTCTTTGCGGCTGACGTGTTCCGCGCGCCGCCCGCGCATCGTGTTCGATCATCTCGCTCAATCCGTTCGGCTGGTAAGGTAGTATAAATTGGGAGAGATGGGTGATTTGACGTTCAGAGTTGTGGTATACTCGCCAGCTCGCGCACGAGCTGCTGGAGATCACGCGCTTCGAGGACGGGCCGGCCGGCTGTCCGGTTCATCTCCCCTTTGCGGTTTATCCACGCCCACGCAAGGCCGAGTTGCGTGGCGGGCACACCATCGTGATAGACACTCTGCGCGACGTGCAGCAATTCCAAAGGGTCGGCGACCGATTCGAGTAGCCGCAAAAAATGCGGATGCGACGGCTTGTACGCCCGCACATCCTCGGCCGTGATGACAAAATCGAACGGCACCGCCAGGTGCCGCATCGTCCCCTCCAGGAGATTCTGGTCAATGTTCGAGACAATCCCCAGCCGGAACCGTTTCTTCAGTTCGAGCAGCGCGGCATTCGTATCGATGAACGGCCGCCAGTCCGGCAGGCTGTCGGCCAGGATGTGCACCTTCTGGGGCGGAACCGTCAGCTCGAAGCGCCGCGCGACCTCCAGCAGCGCCGCCGCCTGGACCTTTCGATAAGGACGATAGCCCCGATCCTGAATCTCCGCCTCCGTTTCAAGATAGGCCTCGATCAGCGTCGGCGCATCGATTGGCATTCCCTGCGAGCCATCCAGCAGGCTCTCGAACGCCACGCGGATGCCCGTCTCCCAATCGATCAGCGTTCCGTAGCAATCAAAAGAAAGCGTCGTCAGCTTCGAACGAATCTCGGCCAGCTTAGCCATCCATCAAGTCTCCGCGCTCCGGCCCGGGAGGGCGAGGCTCTCGCCGAACCGCTCGCTCGCCCGCGCACACTCTGCAAGGCCTGAGAGTAGCGGAAACACGGCCTACTGTCATCGTCAGCGCGCTCCGCAGATTCGAGTGGCCAACTCGGATAGAATGGATGCGGGCGCCGCAGCGGCGCCAGACCCATGGCAGGAGCATCGTCATGAAATGGCGAGTCATTCTCGAACCCGATCCGGAAACCGGCGACTGGGCCGCCTGGTGCCCCGAATTGCCCGGCTGCGCGTCTGCGGGTCAGAGCAGGGACGAGGCGCTGGCAAACATCCGCGAGGCCATCGAGCTGTACTTGCAACCCGATCCCGTGGATGTGGGTCCGAGCGCCCAGACTGGCGAAGTTGACCTCTCATGAGCGGTCGCATTTGGCGGATGACCGCCCGAGACGTCGAATCGCTCCTGCAGCGCTATGGATTTCGCGCCTTGTCGCAGAAGGGCAGCCATCGGAAATGGCGCAACGATAGGACGGGCGCGCAGGTCGTTGTCCCTGAGCACCGCGGACGCAATCTCCCTTTGGGCACACTGCACAGCATTCTGACCGCCGCGGACATCCCGCCGGATGAATGGAGAAGCTGAGGGTGCTCACGCCTTCACAACCTCGCGTCGGCTTAGCCATCGATCCAATCTTCGCGCGGCACCTGACCGGTCCCGATCACCCGGAACGGCCGGCGCGCCTCGTCGCGATCCGCGAGGCGCTGACGCGCGCGGGCCTGGTCGAGCGCTGCACGCTGATCCCGCCGCGCCGCGCAACCGACCCTGAGATCGAGCGCGTTCATAGCCGGGAATACCTCGAACGTCTCATCCGCGCCTGCCGCGACCGCGCGCCCTACATCGACGTACCGGATAGCGCCATCTGTCCGGAAAGCTACGAGATCGCCATGGTGGCCGCCGGCACGGTGATCGACGCTGTCGATCGTGTCCTCAGCGGGGCGCTCGATCGCGCCTTCTGCGCGGTTCGTCCGCCCGGCCACCACGCCGAGCGCGAGCGCTCCATGGGCTTCTGCCTGCTGGCCAACGTGGCCATCGCCGTCGAACACGCGCGGCGTGTGCATGCCATAAAGCGCATCGCCGTCGTCGATTGGGACGTCCATCACGGCAACGGCACGCAGCACATCTTCGAGACCGATCCCGAAGTGCTTTTCATCAGCTTGCACGGCCATCCATACTTCGTCTACCCCGGCACCGGCTTTGAGCACGAAGTCGGCCGGGGCGCCGGTGTCGGAATGACGTTGAACATTACGATGATGCCCGGCGCCGGCGATGCGGAATATCGCCGCGCGTTTCACGAGCAGGTCGTCTCCAAGCTGACCGAATTCGCTCCGCAATTTCTGCTGATCTCCTGCGGCTTTGACGCGCACCGTCTCGACCCACTGGCGCCGATAAATCTCGAGACGGAATCGTTCGACTGGATGACGCGCGCCGTCGTCGAGGTGGCCCAGCGCTGCTGCAAGGGCGGGCTGGTCAGTGTTCTCGAAGGCGGCTACCATCTGGGCGCACTCGGCGACTCGGCCGCAACGCACGTGCGTGCATTGCTCGAAAGCGCCTGAAACGACGATTCGCGAGCAATCGGAAACCCGAAATCTGGATCGGCAATGCGCTCAATCGCGATCATCGGAGCCTCGGCGGATCGTTCCAAATTCGGCAATAAGGCTGTGCGGGCCTATCACGCGCAAGGCTGGATCGTTTTTCCCGTGAATCCGTCGGCGGACAGGATCGAAGGACTGAAGGTGTTTCGCTCGATCCGCGATGTCCCGCCACCGCTCGATCGCGTCTCGATGTACTTGCCACCCGAGAAGGCACTGACACTGATTGACGACATCGCCGCCGTGCAGCCCACGGAGTTCTGGCTTAACCCCGGCAGCGAATCAGACCTTCTGATCGAAGCGGCCCGGGCGTGTGGCCTGAATGTCATCGTCGCGTGCAGTCTGCTGGATATTGGCGCGTAGCTCACATGAGGCGCAGATCGACAACCATTCGCGCCCGTCCGTCGGTCGACGCGAGTCGCGCGCCCACCCGCACAGCGGCTCCGGCCGCTGATCTCGTGCGGCCGGGGGCTCTGCGCGTGCAGATCATCGGCGTGCCGCTCGACATGGGCGCCGGCCGGCGCGGCGTCGATATGGGCCCGTCAGCGCTGCGCGTGGCCGAGCTTTCCAAGTCCATCGCGCGGCTGGGTTACGAGGTCAGTGATTTCGGCGATCTGGACGTCTACATTCCCGAAACGACGCAACCCGGCCGCGCCGACTTGCGCTTTGCGGAAGGCGTCCTCGCGGTCACGCAGCGCGTGGCCGAGGCCGTCGAGCACACCCTGCGCGAAGGTTGCTTGCCGCTGGTGCTCGGCGGCGATCACAGCATTTCCATCGGCAGCATCGCCGGCAGCTCGGGCTACTACGCCGAGCGCGGTGAGCGCATGGGTTTGGTCTGGCTCGACGCCCACGGCGATTGCAACACGCCGCAGACCACCCCCTCGGGCAACATCCACGGCATGGCGCTGGCCCTCAGCCTGGGCCTGGGCGATCCGACTTTCACGAACCTGCACCGCCCCGGCCGAAAAGTAGATCCCACCAGCGTGGCCCTCGTCGGCGTGCGTGATCTGGATCCCGGCGAGCAGGAGAATCTCAAGCATCTGGGCGTGCACGTCTTCACTATGCGTGAAATAGACGAACTGGGCATGGGCGCGGTCATGCGGCGGGCGATCGACATCGCGACCGCCGGCACCGCCGGCATTCACGCGCAACTCGACATGGACGTGCTCGACCCCGAAGAGGCCCCTGGCACCGGCACGCCCGTCGTGGGCGGCGTCACCTATCGCGAAGCGCACCTGGCGATGGAGATGCTGGCCGATTCCGGCAAGGTCTTGGCGCTCGACGTGGTTGAGATCAACCCCATCCTCGACGAACACAACCGCACCGCGCAGATCGCCACGGAGCTTATCCTGTCCGCTCTCGGCAAGAAAATTTACGGCTAGAAAACACGCACACCTCGATCGCCCTCCGGGGACCCGGCGCGATGCGGTGAAACGTCTCATTTCGACGGCCCATTGAGGAAACAGGTATAGCGCCGATGGCGGCGTGCCGATAACCAACGCGCAGGCGCGCGCCTCCAAGCGTATCGCAGCGCAGGTCGGCTGTGGGCGGGGCGGGCGCAAATGTCGTGCGAGCACTTCGATGAGGCATTTGCGCGTCCTCCGGCGGTGGCTTCTGGCATCGTTATCGGTCCTGTCCTTCCCGACAGGCGCATCCGCGGAAAGCGATGCGCCGACGCACGCGCGTTTTCGAAGCGCGTTTCCGGGTGCGCACTTGCGGCCCCACCCGCAACAAACCGAACGTGTCAGCGCCATCTGGGGCGCTCCGTTCTCGACGGGCGCAGACGCGCAGCAATCGGCCGGCGCGTTCCTGTCTCAGTATGCCGGCCTGTTCGGCGTCGACTCGCAGGATTTGAATCTGATCCAAACGCGCGATCTGATGCAGGGCAAGTTCGTCCTGCTTGGTTATCAGCAGACGTGGCACGGCCTCGCGGTCGAGGGCGGCACGCTGGCGCTGCTGGTGCGCCGGGAGCCGGGTTTCCCCCTGGTGCTGGCCAATGCCACGCTGGTGCCCGTGCCGGCCGAAGTGCGCATGGACCTGACTCTGTCGGCCGCGGACGCGCTACAGGTCGTGCGGGCCGCTGACCCCGCCCTGGCCCGCTTGGAATCGACGTCTGTATTTCTGGAGCATGGCGGAGCCCTGGTACGGACCTGGCGCATTCTGGGCATGAACGACCCGGCGCGCGGCCAGGAACCGCGCGCCGTGCTGTACCACGTCGATGCCGCCAGCGGCACGATCCTTTCCGAAGAACGGGCACTGCTGGATGGCGCGCTGAGCGGAACGGTCCTGGGCTATCGTAGCGCCGGTACGTACCCGGATGACGTGGACCATCCACCCGTGGTCCTCCCGCTGCGCGGCGCGCATGTCATCGACGATACGGCCGCGGTTTTCACGGATGTCGCCGGAGCCTTCCAGCTTGCTTATCCGGCCGGCATGAGCGCCGTGCTGACCATCGACGTAGATTTCGACGGCCCGTGGGCGAACGTTCAGTCATTTGCCTCCGCCATGCCCGACCTGACCTACACCGTCACGGCTAATCCGGGCCAGCCGCTCACGGTGCTGATGAACTCAGCGCCGAGTGAATTCAATGTCGCTCAGACCAATGCCATTCAGCATATCACCACGATCGCCGATTACATCAATTCGCTGGAGCCAGACTATCCCTTCGCGGCGCTACCCGCCACCGCCTGGGTCAATGTGCCAGGCGCGTGTAATGCATACTACGTCCCCGGCCAGAGCACTCTGCTGTTCCTGCGGGCTGCCGCAGCGGGTTCCTGCCCGAATACGGCGTATTCAACGATCATTTACCATGAATTTGGCCATTTTGTGATAGATTCAATATCGCCGTTCGCGGCCACGGCGCGCGATTATCACGAAGGCATGGCCGATCTGAACGCGGCGCTTTATCTCAACCAATCATGCGTGGGCGCCGACTTCTTCGGGCCAGCGACCGGATGTCTGCGCGACGTGCAGAACGATGTGGTCATGTATCCCGCCTATCACAGCGACCCGCACATTCGCGGGCTGGCTCTGGCCGGCGCGTTCTGGCAAACCAAGTTGCTCCTGGAGAATACGCTTGGTCCCGAGGCCGCTCTGCAACTCACGCGGCAACTCTACCTCGCCCAGATCATGGCCGGCAGCAAACAGATCAGCCCGCAAGTCATGGTGGACGTGCTGACGCTCGACGACGACGACGCTTCGCTCGCCAACGGTACGCCGCACAGCGCCGCCATCATCGGCGGCTTCGGCGCCCGTAACCTGGCCGGCTATATTCCGACGGGCGAAATCGTTGATGCCACCCCGCCGCCCGACAACCCCTTCGTGGCCTTCGCGCAGCCCTTCCGCGAGTGCCGGCAGACGGGCACGACGCACGATCTTTCCGAAGGCATCCAGGACATTACGGTGCAGCTCGTGACGCAAGAAATGCTGGCACCGTCGGACGTCGCCATCAGTTGCAACTACACCGGCGCGCCACCGGGCGCGACCCCCTGTCCGACGGTTCAGTCAATCACCCCCGTGGCGCCCGGCGTGTTCACCGTCCATCTCAGCCAATCCATTCCGCCCGGCGGCTGCACAACGCTGCTATTTACGAATACGGGCGAAACGCTGAAATATGAGTACCTGCCGGGCGACCTGGACTACTCCGGACAAGTGTCGACGTTCGACGTGCTGAGTCTGGTGTTCTTCGTGAACAGCGACGCCAACCAGCCCTCGTTCTATTCGTACTCTCCCAGTCCGCTGCTGCGCTACGACGTGAACCGCTCAGGCGCGGTCGACACTCTGGATGTGTTGCGGCTGGTGCAGCTCGCTAATGGCGAAAACACGACCCAGGCCTGGTCGGGCGCGTCGCTGGTTCCGTGTAGCAACTAGCCCGTCGCCGTGCGCGGCGCGCCGCGCCGGGATCGCTACGCCAGAACTCCGAGTAAGTACGCCCGCGCTTCTTCGTAAATCCCCGGTTGCTGACTCTCCCGCGGCCCGGCAACGTTTAAGGTGCGCACGCGATTCTGCCGCAGCCACGCGCGCACGTCATGCGGCTCCAGCGGCCGGTAAAGGTTGATGAGCAGACTGGGTTTCATGTATTCGTCGGCCAGCCGGATGGTGAGCGCCGTGCCGCTACCGGCCGTGCTGCCTCGCAACAGCACCAAAGTGGCATCGGCGTCGCGCACATTCCACGCGGTTCGCACATCAGGATCATCGGACCCCGTTTCGGTCAGGGGGTAACGCGGATCGATGGGGCCGTCCTCCGCGATGCGCTGCTCGGGACACCAGCCGCCACACTCAATGCCCAGACCCAGCGCCGCATCGAGGGCCGCCCGATCCACGCCCGTTTGGCCACCGGATATCACCTTGTCAACCATGTCTCCATCATCGTGGCATGCATGTTTAGCCGCAACCGCGTAGCGGTGCGCTGGCCATCGCTGTCAATCTAGGCGCACCCTGGCGGCACTCAGATGCACTCGCGATGTCGCCCGCGCGCGGCAGCGCGGCCCTGCGGGCTTGCGGCTAAACGTCCTTGGATTCTGCACGAAGCGCTTTGAACTTCGCCAGATACTCGGCCATCACGTGCTCGTGACCTCGGTCCGTCGGCACGTAGTAAGTCTTATCCACTCCGAGATAATCCTGCCCAACGACGCCGCCTTCGAAATCATGCGCGTACTGGTAGCCCGTGCCGTGCTGCAGCCGCTGCGCCCCACGATAACTGGCATCGCGCAGGTGCCGCGGAACGGGAAGCGTCCGCCCCTCGCGTACATCGGCCGCCGCCTGCCAGATCGCCGCGGCCGATGCATTCGACTTCGGGGCGCACGCCAGATAAATCGCGGCTTGCGCCAGTGGCAATTGGCATTCCGGCATGCCAACGAATTCCGTGACCTGCACGGCCGCATTCGCCAGAACCAGCGCCATTGGGTCGGCATTGCCGATATCCTCGGCCGCACAAATCGCGATCCGCCGCGCCATGAAGCGCGGATCCTCACCCGCTTCCAGCATGCGCGCCAGCCAGTAGACCGTCGCGTCCGGATCGCTGCCGCGCATCGACTTGATCAGCGCCGAGGCCGCATCGTAATGCTCGTCGCCGGTGCCGTCATACACAATTGCCTTGCGCTGAATCGATTCCTGCGCCACCGCCAAGTCGATCACGATTTGGGGGGCGGGCGTCCCGCCCGCCGGTAGCGCCGGCATCTTGCCGGCGCGTTCGTCGTCCGCCTGCGACAACACCGCCACCTCCACCGCCATCAGCGCCCGCCGCGCATCCCCGTCGCTCACCTTCGCCAGAAACGCGAGTGCTTCGTCCGTAATGCTCGCGTGATACCCCCCTAGCCCGCGCTGCTCATCTGTCAGCGCGCGCCGGATTAGCGTCGCGATGTCCTCTTCACTGAGTGGCTCAAATTGAAAGATCTGGCTGCGCGAAACCAGTGGCGAGTTAATGGCAAAAAACGGATTCTCCGTCGTCGCGCCGATCAGGATGACAATCCCCTCTTCGACATCGCGTAGCAGCACATCCTGCTGCGCCCGATTGAAACGGTGAATTTCGTCGAGAAAGAAGACGGTCCGCTGCCCGGTCGTCTCGATGCGCTGCCGCGCCCGATCGAGCACCGCCCGCACCTCCTTGACGCCGATGGACGCCGCGTTGGCCTGCTCAAACGCAGCCTTCGTGTGATTCGCGATGACTTGGGCAAGCGTTGTCTTTCCAGTTCCGGGCGGCCCATAGAAGATCGCGCTGCTCAGCCGATCTGCGGCCAGCAGCCGCCGCAGGAGCTTCCCCTCGCCCAGGAAATGCTGCTGGCCGACAAATTCCTCCAGCGTCGCCGGCCGCATCCGCACCGCCAGCGGCTGCACCTTGGCCAACGCCTGCTCGCGCTGTTCCGCAAAAAGGCCCACGCGCTCCATCATATCCCAGCCATCTATGCCCTGCGCGGCCTGCTCTTCCGGTTTCTGAATACCGGTCAGCGCCATCCGAAGCTCGCAGCCGTTCTCGCCGAGGCGCAGCGGCTTGGCGGCAGTCCCGAATTGCCAAAACAGCTCTTCGATTTCTTCGTCAAAACCTTCGACCCCTCGGATTTTGAAACGCTGGATGGCGCCTTCGCCGCCTACGTGCGCTCGCTATCTCCGAAGTGGAATGAGGTCTACCGCTCGCTCGAAACCGCCGGCGACGATTGGACCCAGATCGCTTTTCCCGATGTCAATGCGATCGCCTGGCGCACCAGACCTATCACCCGTGGCGGCGCTGAGCACTTGCCCAGGCCCGCTCGGCCGGAATCCGGTCCTCAATTCGCCCCAAGGACTGATCTCACAGAGCCGCTCGACAAACCTGAGCCCGGCGTTAATCTCTCCTGAGCGTGCGTCGCACGTGTGTCAGCCACCAATGAAACTGCCCAACGCCGATCGTGCCGTTGTCGAGATCGAGAAGTTGACCGACTATTGCTTGAGTCCCCATCACCTCCGAGGGCGTCACAAGGCGCGTGTCTTTGCGGCTGTCCTCGGGCTCACGGCTGCCGATGCGGACGCTTTGCGCGATGCCCTGATGGATGCCGCTCAGAGCCAAGAGGTGGTTCTCGGAGAAACAGATGACTTCGGGCAGCGATATGTGCTAGACTTTCTGATGCGAGGTGCGCGTGGCACCGCGGCGGTGCGCAGCACATGGATTGTTCGCCGGGGTGAGGACTTTCCCAGGCTGACCAGTTGTTACGTTCTTTAGGAACGGACGATGAACTCCGAAATCCACCTGCTGGACGTGGTAGCACTAATTGAGGACCTGCCCGAGAGAGGTCTGCGCCGCGGTCAGGTCGGCACGGTCGTTGAGTTGCTGGCGCCGGATGTTTTCGAGGTCGAATTCAGCGATGATCAGGGCCGTACCTACGCCACATTAGCCCTCGCAGCACGGCAATTGATGACCCTCCATCACCAGCCTGTGCAAGTGCCGTGACCGCACGTCAGCCTCAACTGCGGCATGACACACGCATTCGGCCTGGAACATCAGGATCGACGGCGCGCTGTCAGTTCTCCGGCCGGGCCGCATCCTCTGCTCGCCGTAGGTAGAAATCGATCGAGCCGAGCATCTGCTTCGCATCGCGAGCGCACATTGAATCCGGATACTCGTCAATCACTTGCTGGTACAATTTCGATGCTGTCAACATCGCCGCTTCGGGTTCTTGCTCGCCGCGCTCAAGCTTGCGTTGTGCGATCGAGTACTCGCAACACGCCAGATTCATGATGCAGTCTACGCGCAGCGGATTCTCGTAAACGATCGGACGGCACAGCTTCAGGAACGCCCGCACCTCCGGATCGTTCATGGGCAGAGTGGCGTTGGGATCGTCCAGAACATGCCGGACCGCGTCCGCCGCCGCCCGGAGACGGACATCTTCTGGTATTTCTCGAGGGCCATCGGCGATGAGGGTTGCCTTGATAAAGGGGGCGATCTTGGCTTGCCAGCTCGGTGGCTGCTCCGTCATGATCTCGTCGAGCATGCGTATCCCGGCGGTATGGGCGTCCTTGTGTTCGCCCCACGTGAGCCGTGCCGCCATGAGCTTGCCAGTGAGCGCTGCTTCATCGGCCTTGTGCTCGGCGACAAAGGACAACAGCTTCGTCAGCGAGATCTGCTTGAAGCGGTCGTAGCGCTCTTCCTCACTCACATCTGCGATTTCGGTGCCCTCGCGCAGCCCTTCGGCCCATTGGTCTAGATCAGTCCGTTCGCGAATGATGCTGTCGCAGCATCGGACAAGCTCAGCGCGCGCCGCGGGCGACTTCGTCAACTCCCGCGCGAGAGGTGCGCCGAAGCGTCCCGCGTGGAAGTCCTCGCGGCTAAGGCTGACGTTCTGCGCCAGTAAGCCTCGGCTCACGAGCAGCCACGCAATGGTGGCGAACGTTTTTGGGTAAGGATACAGCACAGCGCGGACTCCAAACCAACTGCCGTTGATTTCGAACAGACTGATCGCGTATCTTAGTGTTGTCTGGAGGAAGAAGCGATGCATACCGACGTCGCGCGGGGCGCTATACGTCATGCAACCCGGTGGATTCTCGCCGCCGCGTTGGCATTCCCCTCGGGCCGAGTGTTTGCCGCCGACTGGAACAGTGGTACCGGCGGCAATCCGGCCCGCAACAGCCTCTCCGATGAGGTCGGCCCGCGCGCCGCGCACATCCTCTGGCAGGGTGGCGTCTCGGCCGTCATCGCCCAGCCGGCTGTCATCGAAGGCGATGTCGTCGCGATGGCCCGCATCACCAATCTCCAGGACACGCTGAACGGAACGGTGATCGTCGCCCAAAACCTCAACAGCGGCGCGCAGCTCTGGCCGCCCGTGCAGCTTCCCATCAGCTTCCCCGATGCCTGGCGAAACCGCGTCAGCGCTATCCGCGACGGCCACATCTACGCCACCCGCGCCGGAAATACGAACTACGAATACCTCTACGCGCTGGATGTCGCCAACGGGGGCATCGTTTGGCAATCGCAAGCGCTGATCAACGAATCGTCCACGGAGAGCCTCTCCTTCGCCGCCAGCGGCGACATCATCACCGGGAATTTCACTTCGCTGCTGCGCATCAACAAGGACAACGGCAACACCATGTGGAGCACGCCGCGCTCATGCCCAACCTCCGGCGGCTGCGAGGCCGCCGTCTATGGCGAGCGCGTTTACATCTGGGAAGCCAGCCCCACCGGCCCGAAGATCAGCGTGTTCAACATCAATTCCGGCGCTTATCTATTCTCCGGAGCCGCGATCGGCGGCGGCTTCGTTCAGCAGGTCGCGCCCTTTGTCGGCCCCGACGGGACGGTCTACGCCCCGCGTACTCAGAACAACGCCGCGACCGATTTTCTGGTGGCCTACACCGATGCCGGCACGAGCCTGATGCAGAAATGGAGCGTGCCCCTCGGCTATGTTCCGTTCGCCTCGTTCGGCGTCGGCCCCGATGGCTCGGTCTACAGTTATGCGACCACCATGAGCACGATCACGCTCCAGCGTCGAAATCCAGACAACGGCGCGATCGTGAACATGTCCGCGGCGTTGGCCACGAATTTTCCCTCGCAGCCGCGCATCGCCATCGACGCTTTCGGCCGCGTTTTCTTCACGAACGGCGGCTTCAGCCAGGGCCGCCTCTTCTCCTTTAACCCTGACCTCACGCAACGCTGGTCGGTGGCCGTCGCAAACGTCAACATCGGCGGTCCGGCGCTGGGGCAGGACGGAACGCTGGTCGTTTGCGGCGTGGGGACCGACGTGCGCGCCTATCGTACGCTCTTCGGCGATTTCGATCTGGACAACGGGGTCGCGCTCGACGACTACGCCCAATTCGCGGGCTGCATGTTCGGTCCCAACGTCATCCCCGCGCCCAATCCGCCGCTGACGCCGGCCGCGTGTCTCGATACCTTCGACGCCGAGAATGATGTGGACGTTGACCTGCTCGACTTCGCTGAATTTCAAACCGATTTCACCGGCCCGTAACATGACCC
>DASXUA010000617.1:0-2430 GCA_036505095.1 Phycisphaerae bacterium | reverse complement strand
GAGATCTTTCTCGATACGCTCCTTTCTGCCACGGCCGGCGCGTTGCCCGAAAATTTCGTGGTCACGCTGCCCAAGGTCAACATCCCCGAACAACCGCGGACCCTGGTTCGGCTGCTCGAAATCCTGGAAAATCGCCATCATTTGCCGCCGGGCACGCTGCGCTTCGAGCTGATGGTCGAGACCACACAAGCCTTGATCGGTGCGGATGGCTACTGCCCCCTGCCCAGCCTGCTGGCAGCCGGCGAAGGGCGCTGCATCGGCGCGCATCTCGGCACTTATGACTTTACCGCCTCGTGCAACATCACCGCCGCCTATCAGATGATGGATCATCCGATGTGCGATCTGGCCAAGGGCCTGATGTTGCTCTCCTACGCGGGCACCGGCGTATTCCTCTCCGATGGCGCCACCAACGTGATGCCTGTCGCACCGCACCGCGGACATCAGCTGTCGGCCGAGCAGCTGGAAGAAAATCGCGCTGCGGTCTACGGTGCCTGGCGGCTCGCCCATCGCCACATCCGCCACTCCCTGGAAGGCGGCTATTACCAAGGTTGGGATCTGCACCCCGCGCAGCTGCCCGTGCGCTACGCAACCTGCTACGCATTTTTCCTCGAAGGTCTGGCCAGCGCCGGTGAACGCCTGAAAAACTTCATCGAAAAGGCCGCCCAAGCCACGCTCGTGGGCGAAGTCTTCGATGACGCCGCGACCGGCCAAGGCCTGCTCAACTACTTTTTACGCGCGCTCAATTGCGGCGCCATCGGCCTGAACGACCTGGAGCAAACGGGCCTTACGCCCAGTGAAGTCGAGCTGCGTTCGTTCGCGAAGATCTTAGCCGCGCGCCGGGCGCGGTTGACGACGGGTTAGTTCGCTCAAACGCCGCTCTGCAAGCACGCCGCGGCCACGATGATTTGACCGACGCATTGAGTCTGATAGTTGCACCCTGAGTCGATCAGGCAATTGTTCGAACCGTCGAAGTCGTCTTTACACTTCGGGTGGCCCTGATAGCGGCTGACGCATTGCGCGTAGCATTCGGAGTGGCTGGAGAACTCGGTGGTTCCGCAGCTCTTGGCTTTGACCTGATCTGCGGCAGTGCAGGTCCGTTCGCAGATGTCCTTGGTCTCTTGGGGTGCCGCTGCGATGACGGCGGGATCGACTCCTCCGTTCGAGTCAGAGTCGCCCCCGCAGCCAGTAAGGCCCGCGGCCAGGCAAAGCGAAAAGATACAGCGCCCCACGCTTCGCAGACTAGTCTTGGCCATCCCGAGCCAGGGACACTAGCACGGCGGCCCAGGCTCCGTCTCAGCCGAAATCGCACAAGGCTTCTACGTAGTCTTTCGAACCGTCTCGCAGCCAGCCATCGAGTTGCGCGACGTCTTTCAGCTGCTGACCACGCGGGCGCGGGACGCAGAAGAACTCGACCGAGACGGTAGGCAGCGTGCTCATGTCGCCCCATAACTTTTCGAACTGGGTCACGGGAAACACGTCCTCTTGGGCATTACCCCAGCGGCGCTTGACCTCTTTCAGCGTGATATACGTCGGCAGGCGCTGCGCGAGCGCGCGCACGCCACGCCGCACGGCCCGCTGATCGCGAAGCTCCGCACGAGACAGGCCGAAGTGCGCGAGCAGCCGATCGATGCTGATGAAGGTCGTGAGCGAGTTGTAGTAGGTGAGCTTGGCCTCGTCTTCTTCGCGCGGCAGCGCGAGGCCTTCGACCAGACGCGGACGGCCGCCAACGCGGGCCAGGCCACCGCCGCGATCCTCCAGCCGGCGCTCCATGACCTCGAAGCTCAAACAAGCGCCGCTTTGGATGTGACGGCCGAGCCAACTCGGGTCCAAATCCGCACCGAGGGTGTCGATATTGTGCAGCATCGCGTACTGTAGCTCCGGGCGGATTTCGAGCAGGCGCGCCAAGCTGCCATTGAGCAGCAGATTCGCGACTTCGTACCAGTGACCGACTGGGTGTAGACACTGCACGGCGATGTTGTCGCGGTAGTCACTGGCTTCACCGGAGCGAATCGCCCAGTCGATCAACGCGGAACGGCCGTCGTCGCGCACCTTCTGCTTGCGATCTTCGAGCTTTTGCTCGCGCAGCTCCGCCCAGGCGAAGCGAAGATCGCGCGCCGTGGGCACCAGTCTGAGGCCGATCGAGCGACCCTCGGACAGAAACAGTGCGTCACTCAGCCCGTAGCCCTGCTCGCGCTCCAGCAAATTCGCGATCGGCGTGTGAGTCAGGTGACTGGTCGTGATCACGTGCAGCGGCGTGACCCCGAACTCTCGACCGCGGCGCCGCGTCTTGGCCACGTGCACTTCCAAGAAGGTTCGAAAGCGATCGGCCAGCTTGGCAAATGGGTAGATCGCCTTGACGGTGCCGGCGCCATGGGTCCAGCGTGAGCCGGCACCCGCGGCCAGCGTGATCACGAACACCTCGCCGCGTTC
>DASXUA010000616.1:0-2354 GCA_036505095.1 Phycisphaerae bacterium | reverse complement strand
ACGACCGCGGCACGAGCGCCGTGGCGCGCGCGTACGTGATGGCGTCCTGCCCGAAGGGCTGGAAGCAGCGCAGCGCCGCCTCGGCGGCTTTCAGCATCTCACCATCTCGGCTGACGTAGTTCATCACCGCGTGCAGAGAATCCCAGAGCGAGTAAACGTCGAGGCCATAGAAGCCCACGCGCCGCTCCGGCGGGCGCTCTTGATTGTGCTTGCGCAGCCAGTTGGTCAGCGCGACCATCTCCCAGTTGGCCCACATCCAGGTCGGCCAGCGGTCGAAGGTGTGCAGCACGTTGCGCGCACTATCGCCGGAGCCCTCCATGTTCTTGACGTACCGATTAACGCGATAGCAGTCCGGCCAGTCGCCCTCGACGGCGATAAACGAGAAGCCCCTTTCGAGAATGAGCCGTTTGCTGATCTGACTGCGCCAGGTGTAGAACTCCGAGGTGCCGTGCGAGGCCTCGCCCAGCAGAACGTAACGGGCGTGGCCCACGCGCTCCAGCAGGGAGTCCAGGTCGTCGGGCGCACCCAGCGGCATCCGCATGGGGCGGACCAGATCCGCCAGTTCGGCCACTTGCGTTGCCGAGCGGCCAGTCCGCAGCCACCGTGGTTCACGCAATCGAGCCATCGCAGCACCTCAATCGCGGCGCGCGGCCATCCCTGCCGGCGCGAGATAGCGTTCGAACCAGTCGCTCGCCAGCGCGGCAACGGCCTCGAGCGCGCCGGGCTCTTCAAACAGGTGAGTGGCGCCAGGCACGATCTCGAGGCGCTTCGCGGTCGCTCCCAGTTTTTCCAACGCCTGCTGATTGAGTGGGATGACCGGCCGATCCGCGCCACCCACAATCAGCAACGTGGGGGCTTCCACGCGCTGCAGACTGTCGCCCGCCAGGTCCGGGCGCCCGCCGCGTGAGACGACTGCACGAACCACCTGCGGACGTTCGGCGGCCGCTATCAGCGCCGCTGCGGCTCCAGTACTGGCGCCGAAATAGCCGATCGGCAACTCGCCGCTCTCGTCCTGCTGACCGAGCCAGTCCGTCGCGGCCACCAGACGTGTGGCCAACAGCGGGACGTCAAACCGGAACCGCCCGGAGAATTCGTCCGCACGCTCCTCGTCACGGGTCAATAGATCCATCAAAAGCGTTGCGAAGCCGGCCTGCTGAAGCACACGCGCGACGTAGCGATTGCGCGGGCTATGCCGGCTGCTGCCGCTGCCGTGCGCGAAAACGATCATGCCGCCGGCCTCAGCCGGAATCGTCAATGTCCCGGCCAGCCTTACGGTTCCGGCCTGGATCACGACCTCATCGGACAGTATCTTGGTCATCGGTGCGCCCCTCGAACGCTCGCCGTTACGGCCAGCGGCCGCAGGCGCATCACTCCTTCATGACGAACGTTACCTGCATGTTCACCCGATAGTTCTTGACGCGCCCGTTCTCCACGTCCACGTGCTGCTCTTTAACCCAGGCGCAGCGGATGTTCTCGATCGTGCGGGAGGCGCGCGCCAGGCCCTGCACAATCGCGTCCTCGAAGCTCTTCTCCGAGGTCGAACTCAGTTCGACCACTTTGGCTACCGACATGATTCACCTCGCATTCGTCCGTGACGCCTGCGGATAGAACTGTCCACGATGAACAGCTCGTGTCCGCTCATCTGCCGCGCGCTTGCGGCCGCGGTTCCGACGACTCAATCAAACATCGGTCGTACGGTGTGATGCAGCATGCGCCGGACGTCTTCGATCTCGCCGGCATCGATTTTCATATCCAACAGCGTAAAGACGCTGCGACAGGCATGCTCCGGGTCGATCTGCGCGTTGCGGAGCCGCTCGCCGACGCGGTCCAAAAAATCCTGCTTGTGCCGCGCCGGGACCGGCACGTGCGCGGGCTTCCAACCTTCGAAATACATGCCGCGGATCAACATCGGCAGCCCGGAGGCGAGCTGCACAGCCTCGTTGATCTGCAGCGTGTCACGCAATGTGTGCAGCACCGCGTGCAGAGCGGTGTAGGCCTGCTGTGGTCCGAAGAAACCTCCGATTTCCGCCAGATCTTCCAACCATTCGTGGGTTTTCTGAATGGTGGTTTCCAGCCCGCTCACTTCTGTCTTCGTCATGGCCTTTTCCTCGTTTCGATGCTGCGGATATCGCGGCATCTTGTTACCGCATCGCTAGTTGAACACCGGGCGCGCGGCCGTGGCGTTAACCCGCTCGGCAATCCGGCTCAGTTCCGCGTCGGCCTGCTTTTCCTCGGCCAGGTTCTTCTGCAGGATTTCGGCCGCGGAGTCGTACCCCAGTACCTTGGCCCAGGTGCGCGCGCAGCCATAACCCGCAATCTCGTCGTGGCACAGATGTTGAGCGGAAGCAATCAAC
>DASXUA010000615.1:0-7657 GCA_036505095.1 Phycisphaerae bacterium | reverse complement strand
GCTCCAGCAGGAGACCATGAAGGTCTACGCCGAAGCGGGGGTCAATCCGGCGGCGCAGATGCTCAACATGCTGCCGATGCTGCTGCAGACGCCCATCTGGATCGCCCTGTATTCGAGCCTCAATGTCAACATCGCGATGCGACATGAGGGTTTCATCCTGTGGATTCGCGACCTCACCGGGCCGGATGCCCTGGTGACCTTCGCCCAGCCGCAGAACGTGCCCATTCTGAGCTGGCTGATCGGACCGCTGCACTCGCTGAACGTTCTGCCGATCCTGCTGTCGATCGCCTTCGTCGTGCAGCAAAAGCTCATGCCCAAGGCGCCCAAACCGCAGGGCGAGCCGACGCCCGCCCAGCTTCAGCAGGAGCAGATGCAGAAGATGATGCCGTTCATGAGCGTCATGTTCGGGCTGTTTCTGTATAATGCGCCCAGTGGTTTGACGTTATACATCATGTCCAGTACGATTTTCGGAACGCTCGAGCAGTGGTTTATTCGCCGCCACATCAAACGCGACGAGGAGCGCGGCCGGTTCGAATTCAAGCCGCCCGATAAGCCGAAACGCCCGCGCAAACCGAGCTTCTTCGAGAAGCTGCAGCAGGCGGCCGAGGAAGCTCAGCGGCAAAAGTCGCGGCGCGAGCGGTAGTTGTCGGCGGCATGGACAAGCGCAGCTTGCCCCTGCAGAGCGCCGGGGTACCGAATACCATGAGCACGGGCAAGGCTGACGCCCGGCCCCTGCCACCCGGAAAAGTTCATGATTACCGCCACCATCAACGGCCAGACCATCACCGTCCCGGAGGGCACGACGATCTATGATGCCGCGCTCGACCAGCTTGGCATCCAGATTCCGACGCTGTGCCACACGCGCGGGCTGAACCCGGTGGCGGTCTGCCGCGTCTGCACGGTGGAAGTGGAGAAGCAGCGCGTGTTGCAGGCTGCGTGCATCCGCCCGATCGAAAACGGCATGGTCATCCAGACCGACTCGCCGCGTGCGGTCGCTGCCCGCAAGACACTCGTCAAGCTGCTGATGGCCGACCATGATGCGCCCTGTGTGCGACAGCAGCAGTCGCACGACTGTGAACTGGAGGTACTGGCAGAGAGATTTGGACTGGGCGCTGTGCCCGAATCCCCCGATGGGCCGCAGCGCACGTTGGCCGGCATGCCTCGCCGCGTCCGCGAAACCGCTCGGCCGACCACAACGGAAGCTGGGGGGTTGGCGTTGCCGCCGAGCCCATATCGCGACGACTCCTCTCCGATCATCGCGGTTGATCACTCCGCCTGCATCCTGTGCGATCGCTGCGTGCGCGCCTGCGACGATGTGCGGCACAATGACGTCATTGGACGCTGGGGCAAGGGTTACGGGGCCGGCATTGGCTTCGACATGAACCTGCCGATGGGTCGCAGCTCGTGCGTCTCCTGCGGCGAGTGCATGATCTCCTGTCCGACCGGCGCGCTGACCAACAAAGGCTTTTCCACCGTGCAGCTCGCCGGCGTGCCGACGGCCGACGAATTTGATCCGGCGGAGCTGGTCAAGCTGCCCGTCTTCGAGGGCATCTCGCCCGCGTTCCTGCGTCGCCAGAAAGGCGCCGTGGTGCGCCGCCGCTATAAGAAGGGCGACATTATCTGCCGCGAGGGCGAATTCGGCACCACCGCCTTCTATCTCCTCAAAGGCCAGGTTGAAGTCTCCATTACGGCGCCCATGGCGCACCTGCAGAACGAGCAGGCGCACCGCGGTGGGCTGGTCAACCGCATGGCCAGCTTGCTGCGCCGCGGGCGGCGGCTCGACGATGAAAGCGGCCGACCGCGACAGACGATTCCCATCGATGGCCCGATCGATCTGGACCTCGACCACCCGGTCGACCAGATGGGTCCCGGTGAACTCTTCGGTGAGATGACGTGTCTGAATTTCTATCCGCGCTCGGCAACCGTCCGGGCGCTGGAGGACTGCGAGCTGCTGGAGATGCTGCGCACGGTGCTCGAGGTGTTCAGAAAGTCGCGCAAGTTCGCGGCGCAGCTCGAGCGTAACTATCGCGAGCGCAGCCTCAAGAGCCACTTGCGCTCGACGCCACTGTTGGCGGAATTGTCCGATGAATTCATCGATTACCTGCGCGCGCGCGTGGTGCTGACCCGCTGCGCGCCGGGTGACGTTATCTTCCGCCAGGGCGATCCGGCCGACAGCTTTTTCCTGGTGCGCCTGGGGTTCGTGAAGGTCACGCAGAGCCATCCCGGAGGCGAGCTGGTCCGGGCCTACCTCGGCCGCGGATCGTACCTGGGCGAGATCGGACTGCTCGAGCAGGCCGGCTTGCGCACCGCCACCTGCACCGCGCTGGATCATGTGGAGTTGGTGCGCGTCAGCGCCGACGATTTCAAACTCATGCTCGAGCGCTTCCCAGCCGTGCGCGCCGCGCTCAGCCAGGTCGCGCAGGAGCGTGTGGCGGCCGACCGCGCGCAAGTCGAGCGCTTGCGGACCATCCCGCTTACCGACTTCCTCAATCAGGGACTCTATGAGGCGCAGTCGTTGCTGCTGATCGACCTGGAACGCTGCACGCGCTGCGACGAATGCGTGAAGGCCTGTGCCAGCGCGCACGACGGCGTCACCCGGCTGATCCGCGACGGGCTGCGTTTCGACAAATATCTGGTGGCGACCTCGTGCCGCCACTGCCGCGACCCGCTGTGCATGATCGGCTGTCCGGTGGGCTCGATCGGGCGCGGTCCGTCGCTGGAAGTGGTGATCAAGGACTGGTGCATCGGCTGCGGGCTGTGCGCCTCGCAATGCCCCTACGGCAACATCAACATGCATCCAGTCGAGGTGCTGGTCGAGGATGCCGCGCACCCGGGGCGCAAGAAAGCCGTCCAGCGCAACAAGGCCACCTCGTGCGATCTGTGCACCGATTTGCCGAGCAAGGATCCCAGTTGCGTCTACGCCTGTCCGCACCACGCCGCGCAGCGCGTGGACCCGAAAGAGTTCTTCAAGGAGTCACTCGGCACGCCGCTTCCGATCATCAAAGGATGACCGAGTGCAATCGGCAAGTCGCGTCGCGGCTTGCCCGTGTTCGCCGCTGGTGCGAGAATCACTTCGCGCACCAACGTCCGCGGGAATCCCTTCTGCGGCGGAGCAGCGATGCTGATCGATCGAACCCAACGCCCGTGGATCGCCTTTACTCTCAGCGCCACCTTGCTCACCGGCGCTGTATACGTTTATGCCGCGCGACGCGACGATGGGCCGCCATCCGGCGGCACCTGGTTCGGACTGGGTTTCGGCCTGGCGGCCTATGCGCTCATGCTTTTCGCGGGACTGCTGGCCGTGCGCAAGCGTTTTCCCACGCTGCGCGTGGGGCGCGTACAAACCTGGACGGCCGCACATGTCTGGCTGGGTCTGCTCGCGCTGCCGCTGGCGCTGTATCACGCTGGTTTCCAGGCGCGCGGCGCCTTGACGCTGGCACTCCTGGTACTCTTATGCGCCGTTGTCGTCAGCGGGGTTTTCGGCCTGCTGATGCAGAATCTGCTGCCGCGCATGATGACCGAACGCGTCCCGCTGGAAGTCAGCTTCGAGAACATCCCCAATTTCCTCGAGCAGCGCTGCCGCTACGCGGACGATCTGGTCGGCTCAGTCTGCGGACCGATCGTCGAGGAGCACACGCACCCAACCGCGCCCAACGAATATCGCGCGGATGGCCTGGGCCGCGGTCCGGCGCTGCTGCATCATGCCGCCGTCGCGAAGTCGCTGACGATTGCGGCCGAGCCCACGCCCGGGTCCGAGCCGCTACGGGACTTCTACCTGCACGAAGTCCGCCCGTTTCTGCTCGGCGGGAAGCACTACGCCGGCAATGTGCGCGGCGCGCTCACCACCCTCTTCGGCCAGATGAACGTCGTCAGCGCCCCGCAGTTTCATCCGCTGCTGGCCACGCTGCATGAAATCTGTGAGGAACGCCGCCAACTCCTGTTGCAGAAGCGCCTGCACGCCTGGCTGCATAACTGGCTGCTGCTGCACGTCCCGCTGGCCGTGTGCCTGCTGGTGCTCGGCGCGCTGCACGCGCTCGCGTCTCTGCGCTATTGATCGGACGAACAGAAGCGATCAGGCCGATGCTGTTCGGCATTCTTTGTGACCCAGCGCCTGCCGCACGCAATTGAGCAGGTCCTGCGGCTCGACGGGTTTCTCGAAAACCTTGTGGACGGGCAGACCGCGCACCTGTCGCTGCAGGATGACCCGCGGCAGCCCCGTCATGAAGATGATGGGCATCTGCGGGATTTCGGCGTGCAGTGACTCGGCCACGTCGATCCCATCCAGACCGGTGTCGTCGTCCTTCAGGAGCCAGTCGGCGATCAACAGGTCGGGACGAAAGGCCACGCCGATCTGAACGGCCTCGTGCTGAGTAGCCACTGCCTTGACTTCGTACCCCTCTTCCTCAAGGAAGCGCGCAAACACCGCGCTGCACATCGGGTCATCTTCGACAATCAGCAAACGGGCGGCCATGACTTGACACCTCCCAACGCATCCATCCACCGCGCTGCTGAGCGCAGACGGAGCGTCACCCCGTATAAGTGACGGCATTCCTTGCCATCCTGGCATGATACCACTTGACGGCCGGAAACCCAAATCCGGCCATCAAGGGCAGGGCCGCCACATCCGTTCAAGTCCAAGCAACCCGATTCTGGCTCAATGCGTGCTGGTGCTCGCAGTGGCACACGGTTAGCGGACGATGGTCTGGCTCGTGGCAGGCACGGTCATTCTCAGTGGGTCCCTCGCTGCCGCTCGCATAATTTGCTGAACGGACCGCCAACAGATTGACATGTGCGCCCATGGACCCATGCCTGTGCGACCTGTTTAAGGAGGCGCGAAAGATGCCGGATCATGAAGTTTCACGGGCGGCGACGACCGAGGGTCTGCCCGTCTCTCCGTCGCTGGGACCCACGCTCGAGGCCGCGCACGTGCCGCCGCAGTCGACGCTCGTCGATGCACGCGTGGTCGTGATCTGCGGGCTGGCCATCGGACTTGGGTTGGCCTCGGCATTGGCAGCCGAGGCGCTGATGCGCCTCATCGCGCTGTTCACGCAAATAGCGTTCTACGGCCGAGTATCAGTGCAGTCGGCTTCGCCCGCTGGGAATCGGCTCGGCGCATGGGTGGTGCTGATCCCGATCGCGGGTGCACTCATCGTCGGACTCATGGCGCGTTATGGATCGAGAGCCATCCGCGGCCACGGAATCCCTGAGGCCATGGAGCAAGTGCTGGTCCATCAGAGCCGTATCCCGGCGCGGATGACATTCCTTAAGCCGCTTTCCGCGGCAATCTCGATCGGGACCGGCGGTCCGTTCGGAGCGGAAGGGCCCATCATCGCGACCGGCGGAGCTTTGGGTTCGCTGTTGGGGCAGTTGTTGAGCACGACCGCCGCGGAGCGCAAGACGCTGCTGGCCGCGGGGGCGGCGGCCGGGATGGCGGCGACGTTCGGCAGCCCGGTTGCGGCCGTGCTACTGGCGATCGAGCTGCTCCTGTTCGAGTTTCGCCCGCGCTCGCTCATTCCGGTCGCGTTGGCCAGCGTCACGGCGACCGGAGTGCGCATCGCGTTCGAAGGCACGCGACCGGTATTCGCCATGACCGACATCACTCAGCCGGGCGGCGCGGCGCTGGCCGTGTACGTCCTGCTGGGGGCGTTTGTCGGTGTGGCCGCCGTAGGTGTCACACGCGCGGTTTACGCGATCGAAGATGCCTTCGCCCGACTTCCCGTTCACTGGATGTGGTGGCCGGCGATCGGCGCGCTGGTCGTTGGCATCGTCGGCTACTTTGTTCCGCGCACGCTCGGCGTGGGCTACGACAATATCAGCGACGTGCTGGCCGGCAAGTTGGCGCTGCGGCTCGTCGCACTTTTGTGCATCGCCAAGTTTGTCTCATGGTCCATCGCGCTGGGCAGCGGCACCTCCGGTGGCACGTTGGCGCCGCTGTTCACCATCGGCGGCAGCCTCGGAGCGCTCCTGTGTGCGGGCATCCAACACGTCGCGCCGCAACTCGGGCTTGACATGCGCATCGCGGCGCTGGTCGGCATGGCGGCGGTATTCGCCGGCGCATCACGGGCGCTGCTGGCGTCGGTCGTGTTTGCATTCGAGACGACCCGCCAGCCTATGGGGCTGCTGCCGCTGCTGGGTGGTTGCACCGGCGCATATCTGATGTCGTGCCTGCTGATGCGGCACACGATCATGACGGAGAAGGTGGCGCGGCGCGGCGTGCGCGTTCCGGCCGAGTACGCCGCGGACCTGCTGGAACAGATCCTGGTGGGCGAGGTCGCCAAAACGAGCGTGGTGACGCTCAAGGCCGACGATCGGCTGGAGCGGGTGCGGGAGTGGATCGCTTCGGGCGCGCCGGGCTCGGGTCATCAGGGCTTTCCGGTGGTTGATGCGCACGGGATGCTGACCGGGGTCGTGACGCGCCGCGACCTGCTGCAAGCGGGCGCTTCGGGCGATCAGACGGTGGGTATGCTGGTGCGACGGCCGCCGGTCATCGCCTATGCCGATTCCACGCTGCGCGAGGCCACGGATCATATGGTGAATCATGATGTGGGGCGGGTTCCGGTCGTCGCGCGTCAGACCCGCAAGGTGGTCGGGATTCTCACACGCAGTGACATCCTCTCCGCGTACCGCCGCCGTCTGGACGAGCACCGCCGTGAAGTGCGCGGCTTGCGGCCCGCCGCCGCGCGGCTTGACCAGTGAGGCCTATGAATGAATCAGCAGCAGGCCGGCACGGGTGACGCGCGGCGGCTGACGCGCCTGGTGCGCGCATTGCGCTCGCGCAACTATCGCTTATTCTTCGGCGGGCAGGGCATTTCGCTGATCGGCACCTGGTTGCAGAGCGTTGCGCTGCAGTGGCTGGTGTTTCGGTTGACGAATTCAGCCCCGATGTTAGGCATCGTCGGATTCGCTGGACAGATTCCCATGTTTGCGGTCGCGCCGCTGGCGGGTGCGCTGATTGATCGTTGGCGGCTGCATCGCGTGCTGCTGGCGACGCAGACGCTGGCGCTGGTGCAGGCGCTGCTGCTGGCCGGGCTGACGCTCTCGCGCACCATCGCCGTCTGGCACATTCCGCTGTTGAGCATCGTGCTGGGCCTGGTCAATGCGTTCGACATGCCGGCGCGGCAGGCATTCGTGGTCGAGATGGTCGAATCGCCGCAGGACCTGCCGAACGCCATCGCGCTCAATTCGCTGCTGGTGAACGCGGCGCGGCTGCTGGGACCGAGCATCGCGGGGGTGCTGATCGCCACCGTGGGCGAAGGCTGGTGCTTCTTGCTGAACGGCATCAGCTACCTGGCGGTGATCGCCGCTCTGCGCGCCATGACGGTACGGCCCAGGATGTCGACCGTGCCGGCCGCGCGCCTGTGGTCCGGCTTGAAAGAGGGCCTGCGCTACGCGTTTGGCTTTCCGCCGATTCGCAGCGTGCTGCTGCTGCTGGCGCTGATCAGTCTCGTGGGCATGCCCTATTCGATTCTGATGCCGGTGATCGCGACGCGCGTGCTGCACGGCGGCCCGGGTGTATTGGGGCTGCTGATGGCGGCGTCCGGTCTGGGCGCCGTGACCGGTGCCATCTGGCTGGCGGCGCGGCGCAGCGTGCTGGGTCTGGGCCGAGTCATGGTGCAATCAGCACTGGTGTTCGGGCTGGGGCTGGTGGCCTTCTCAT
>DASXUA010000614.1:0-7359 GCA_036505095.1 Phycisphaerae bacterium | reverse complement strand
GGCTCACCCGGCGGAACCGGTGTGTCATCGGTCTGCACGATGGTGATATTGAACGCGCCGCTGGCCGCTACCGATCCGGAGAACGAGGTGATCCCGGGACTCGGATCGAACGCGATCGTGCCGTTACCCATCACGGTCATTGTGAACGTCGCGCAGTTGCCGTCCACCGACCAGTGGCCTTGAAATTCAGGCGGCAGGATATCGCCCGGCGCGCCATTCGTATTGAAAACTCCATTGAAATTCCGATTGACAGCCGGCGGACCGTTGATATTGAAATTCAGGGTATTGTTGCGATTGAAATTGATGTTCAGCGCGCCGTTCGCACCGCTCACGTCGATTTTGGCCGAGCCGCCGCACGCGCCGATCGTCAGACTCAGCCAGGCGCTCACAAAGAATCCCGCATACGCCACGCTCGCCCTCAGAACCGCGCGCACCAGTCGTGAACCGTTCATGCCCTCTCTCCTGATGGCCTCCCGCTCACCAAATCACTTGCGCTTTTCGAACAGTGCCTCGACCGCCGCGCCCACGCTGCTGAGCGGCCGCGCATGCACGGCCGGATGCTCCAGCGGCCCGGTCACGTGCACTTCCAGCAGCTCGCGCGACGTGCTCTCCATCAACTCGGTAAGCACCGGTATCTTCGGCCAGTTCCGCGGTCCGCCCGATATCAACTCGACATCGAGGTACTGCGTCGGCAGATCGACCGTCCCCCCACCCACCATGTGCACGCCGTCGCCTTCCAACCGCAGATCCTTAAGCTGCACCAAGTCCCCGGTGATGAAATACTCCGCCGCCAGGTCCTGACCGCCGGAGCGCTTGCGAGACGTCTTGTCGGCGGCGCTTGCTCCGCCGCGCGCGTTGGAAGCCCCAGCCAGCTCGAGCACCGCGGCCGGCAGCCGCATGTCGCGGAAATTTTCGCCGCGGATCAGCACGCGCCCACCCCCCTGGCGACCCTGGGGCCGCCCGGCCGCCCCGCGCAGGAACAACTGCGCCTCCAACGTCCCGCCCGCCCACGTAGCAGAATCGCTCGAGGCCGAGATTTGCGCGGTATCCCTGAGGGCCGAGTTGCAGTTGCCCCAACCCTGCCGAAGGTCCGCCGTGGCGGGAACCCTGAACCCTGAACCCTCGACAAATGGCCTCACCGCCATCCCGCGCACGATCGCCGTCAGTGCGTACGTTGACGGCGAATGCTGCGTGTTCCATTCGACCTCGCCCTCAAGCGAGCCGCCGAGAATGTCGCCTTGCAACTCGACAAAGCGCGTCAGCCCGCCGGCCGATGAGTGCTCCAGACGTCCGCGCACATGTTCGATCGGCCGGCCATTGATCGTGGCGCGTTCGACCTCGATCGGCCCGCTCAGCGCCAGCCCGCCGTCATCCGCGAATGTTCCATCGAAGCGGCCTTCCAGGTGCCGCAGCTCGGCCCCCGCGTCCACGCCCAGATCATGTACCACGATGGCCACCTGCCCAGTGCCGGACAGCGGCCGATTCCCAAGCTGCACGCGCGCTCGCCCGCCGCAGCCGCTGGCCGCTTCAGCCGCGCGCGGCGCGCCGAGCGCCACGCGCCCATCCAGCGACAGCTCGAGGCTGCCGCTCGGATTGACGTCGTTCCACAGGCGCCGCCAGCGCCACGGCAACAACTCGCGCAAGCCATTGTCAAGCTGGACGTCGCGCGCGCGCAGCGCGAAAGTGCCATTCGCGCTCTCGCCGACGGGTTGCAGGTCGGCACTCAAATCCAGCGCCGCCGTGCCACAGCGCCCCGCCACATCGCGCAGAATCAGTCGGCCATCCTGAAATTCGACACTTCCGGTGAGCGCATCCAGCGGCAGCGCCGGGTCGGTCGGCCGCAGACTCACGCCGCCCAATTCCAGACGCAGCGACTGAATCCGTGGTTGCGCGCCCGCTGATGGGTTCGCATCGTCATTCAGCGGCGCCAACACCACGTCTGCCGAAACGATGCCGGTGGGATTCAGCGCGCCCAGCACCCCAGCCCACGCCTCCGGCAGTGCCGCGCGCAGCTCGTCGTCTACGGTCAGCCGCGTGCATTCGATCCGCAGCGGACGGTCGGGCGCGGCATTCGCGCCCGCGCTGCCGCTGATGCGCACCGCGCACGTCCCGCGCCCCCCGCTCAGATCCACGATATCCACGCAGCCGGGCCGCAGCCGCAGCGCTCCGCAAACGTCGCTGATCGTCAGCGGGATTTCGCGATACGTGACCACTCCATGCGCGACGCGCGCCACCAGATCGTACGCCAGCCCCGCCCGCGTCGGGTCATGCGCGATCGAACCCGCCAGATCAAACTGTCCCGAAGGTGACAGCAACTCCAGCGCGCCGCGCGAAGCCTCGGGCAGCGCCGCGGCCAATCCATCATCGATCGCAACGTTCTCCGCCTGGACGGTAAGATTCAGCGCCGTCAGATCCGAGCCGTCCAGATGCGCTCCGCCCTCGACTTGCACCCGCGCCGTCCCCTGGCGGCCAGTCAGACCGGTGACCGAGATTTCATCGTTATCGATGACCACCCGGCCGCGAATCGAGTGGAATGGATACGGAAATGCCGTGTATTCGGCCACTGCATCGACCAGATCGGCCTCCACGCGCGTCGACCAGGACTCCGACTCCGGTTCGCCTCCGTCGCGGGGCATCTCCGCCGGATCGTCGCGCGCCATCCTCACCGAAATATCGGCCGTGCCGCGTGGATCAAACTGATCCCAGACGCGCGCGAAGCGCTCGCTGAGCGCGCTGCGCAGCTTGGAATCAAGCTCGATCGCGCGCCCGTGGATGTGCAGCTCACCCCCCGTCCACCAGCGTGGCGTGTGTAGCCAGCCGTCAGCCGTCACTTGCCCACCGGCGCCGCTGAGCCCGCGCAGGAATATCCCGTCGGGCGAGAATTCGACGCGGCCCGTGATGCCGCCTACGCGATACGGGAACATCCGGTACGACATCTCGCCGTCCAGGATGTTCATCACGCCGTGGCGCAGCACGATGGGCGCCACCGCGCGCCGCTCCTTGCTGATGGACAATTCCAGGTCGAACCGCCCATGCGGGTCGAAATCGTGATAGAAGCTGTCGAGCCGCTCCCAGCAGCGTGTGAAGGCCGATTCGCTCGATTCATGCTCGTCGAAGTCGATGGGCTCGTCGCCCACCCGCTGCGGAAATGCGAAATCCTGAACGCTTAGGTCCAGATCGAACCCGACGCCTTGCAGCGAATCCGTGTGCTCGGGCAGCCCGTGAAACTCGGCGCGCACGGTGCAGGGCGCGCCGCGCAGCCGCCCCGAGATTTCGGCCCGCGCGCCATCCGCGCCGACGATCAACGTGCCGCTGACGTGCTCGAACTGCAAGAAACGCTCGCGCGGCGGCCGCCGCCGATCGGCGTCATCGAACGGCACCGCCAATCGGCCATCCGCGACCTCGAGCCGCCCGCGCGTGGCCCCGATGCGGCGCTCCATCTCCCCAGCGGAAACACCCGGGCTGTGGACTTCGGGCGCCGCAGAGTCCTCGCCGCCGGTTCCGAAATCCCACACGCGGATTTCGCCGTCGAGCGCCAGCAACTCGGTCCAGGCCATTAAC
This sequence comes from Phycisphaerae bacterium, assembly GCA_036505095.1. Lineage (GTDB taxonomy): Bacteria > Planctomycetota > Phycisphaerae > UBA1845 > UBA1845 > DASXUA01. The sequence goes on along the minus strand of DASXUA010000614.1, from coordinate 3,798 downwards.
TCGGGCGCGCGGGCGCCCAGCGCCAGTGCGGCCCCTTCCAACGACACCCACGGCAGACCGCCTTCAACGTCGGTCAGCGTCATGGTTGTCAGATCAAGTCGGCTCACGCCGTGCGACGGCCGCCGCCCGCCGCCCGTCCAGTGAATGTCGTAGGCATCCGGCTCGCTCGGGTTGGGCACCGCGCGGGCAGTCAGCCGCAGCTCCTCGGCCACGCGGAAGAGCGGCGCGCCGGGGATTGATCCCTGCCGGCTCAGCAGCCGCAGCCGCGCCTTGCGCACTTCAAGCACGGGAAGCCCGCGGCCTTTGAAGTTCGGCTGCCGCCGCCCGGCCGCAAACATGTCGGCCACGTTGTAGCGTTGCGTTTGTGTGTCGCGAATCAGCGTGCAGATTGGCTCGTTCGCCACCATTTCCCGCACCGCGAAACGGCCCCACAGCAGCGGGATTGGGTCGCAGCGGAGTTGCAGCTCGCGGCAGTGAAAAATGCTCGATTCACCCGTGGTGACCGCCATCGCTGATGAGCCGTCAACCGGAACCTCGGTGACGATGATGTTGCCTAGGCGCAAACCATCCGCAAGCGAAAAGGTCGCCTCGCCGATGGACACTCGGCCGGCGGTGTAGCGCTGCAGGATGCGCGTGGCCAGCGCGCGCAGCCGCTCAGGATCCGTCTGGCGGCGATAGACCAGCAGCGCCGTCAGCAGCACCAGCAGCAGCGTCATTGCCAGCAACAGCGTGGCGCGCCGTCTCGGGTGGCATGGGCAAGTAGCCGCATCGCTTGCCCGTGCTTTGTCCAAGGTTCGTTTCTCTCGCGTGTGTCGCATTTTCAGGACCCCCCCGCTCTCGTCGGGAGGTGACGTACGGGCGCTTGGCCGCACGCGCAGCTCACCCCGCGTTGGCAGGCGGCTGCTCAGAACCCCCCACGCCAGTGGGGGGTGACGTACGGGCGCTTGGCCGCATGCGCAGCTCACCCCGCCCTTGCGGGCGGGGTTCTGATCGCGGCCCGGCGCCGCGCCTTTACCCATACAACATCGCAGGCGCTCGCTCCGAGCGCACTAATGAGCGCCACCGCCGGCAAACGATATCGGACGCTGCCGACAAAAATTGCATGTACCGCCGTAAAGTACAATGCTGGCATTAGCAAGGCGAATACCAGACCCGGGCGGCGGCGCAGCGCCCACACGCCCCCGAGCGCCAAGCTCCAGATCGGGATGGTCCAGCCGCCGCTCACGGCGCGAATCAACCGCGACCGATATTCATCGGCATTGGGCACGGGCGACCATGTGCGGACGATCTTGCGCACGGCCAGGCGCGCCACACGCGCCGGGTCCGTCCGAATCTGCTCCCAGGCCGCCCTGCGAAAGTAGCGGTCCCACTCGACTTCACTGAGCCCCTGCACGGCCGGAATACGATACACCTCCGCCAGATCGCTTTTTCCGGTTGCCTGCGGCCCCACCCCGTCGTAAAGACTAACACCGCCGCGATGCGTCAGCCAGCAGAAATCGCCAGTGACCCGCGCATTGCGAACGGCCCAGGGCAACAGCGCTAGCGAAATGATCGCGAGCGCTACAAGCGGACCCAGCAGTTCGAGCCGGAGTTCACCCGCCGCGGCGGGATTTCCGATTGCAGATTGCGGATTGCGGATTGCGGATTGGCTTGGCGCGTGGAGGCGGTGACGCCAGATCGCCAGGTAGACGATCCATGCGATGACCAGCAGCAGCGACGATTCGCGCAGATACACGCACAACGACGCGAGAAGGCCGATGAGCAGCCAGCGCGCGACAGATTTCCGATTTCCGATTTCCGCTCGACCTTCGTTCGTGGCTATCCCCGCCAGCCACAACGCCGTCAGCGCCGTGGTGAACAGCGTCTCCGTCAGCAGCAGCGAGCTGAAGAAAACCAGAAATGGATCGACGGCCACGATGACGCCGGCAATGATCCCGGCGCGCCACCCGGCGATGCGCGCCGTCAGCGCAGTCATGGCGACGGCCGCGAGCGCCCCCAGTGCGCATTGCACCACTTTGGCGTAGAGCACCCCGTTGCCAAATCCGGCGAACTGTGACAGGAAGGCCGGGTACAGCGGCATCCTGCCGGCGCGCAGGCCCAGCGGGTCGATCAAACCGCGCCCGGTGTGGAGGTTCAGTGCGATGGCCCAGTAGTCGCGCTCATCCGGGAAATCGAGCGCATGCGGATCGACGGCATGCAACGCGCGATAGGCCGCGAACCCGATGCGCAACAGCAGCGCGAACGCGAACACGAGCCACAGCGCGCCGCGGCCCGTGCTGCTCGGCGGTATCCGAGCCGGCTCCATCGACTCAGTTCTAACCGGCCGAACGCGATCCCGAAACAGTAGGTCAATTCAAAGCGACTTCGGCGGGCAGCGCGGGCCGGCGATCGGCGAAAATTGCTCGCAATTCATAGAAGGGCGGTCGGTCGCGCAATGGCGCCCGCGCCGACAGGATGTCGGCGGTACATGCCGGCTGGAAGCCGGCGCTACGTAGCGCCGCCATCTCGCCACAGGCGAGTCGCCGTGGCGACTTGGCGGCAGGTATCGCCGGCATCCCGCCCCGGCGGACTTGCAGCCTGCCGGCGCGTTCTCCTTCGCGCCTTGTCCTCGGCGGCCATCTTGGAATACTTCGGGCGCAGCCGCGCGAAGTCCAATTTCGCGTCGACTCCCGGTCCGCTGTCGATCCCTTCCTGAATCAGGCGCTTGAGCTCGTCAGTTTCAAATGGCCTGAATCGGTCATAGACGAGTGCTGCCTACGTCAGATCAGAATCTTTTCGAGAATCCATCCGCGAATGAGTTCGGCGGGAGCCATGCCCTTGTCCTTGGCGATGTTGTTGACCGCTTGCAGCTCGCGAGGCTCCAGTGGTACCGGGATTACCCCGCGTCGTACAAACACCGGCTCGGTGACTTCTTCCAACTGATCCTCGTAGTCGGTGAGGTCATGCGTATCCCAGAAGCGGGCCAGCTCCTCTATCGAGTCGATCTGTGGCGATTTTAGGCTCTTCATCGTCTCTTCCAGCGGCGATATCGGCAACGTACTTTATCGGTCATGGCGCCGCGCGGCGAAGCGCTATCGGCTAGACGGATTGATCAGCGTCAGGCCGGGATAGCGCCGGAAATCGCGTTGGTTGAAGGTAGCGATCTTGTCGATTCCATGCGCCTGTGTCAGTGCGACAATGCGCGCGTCGTGTGCCGTTTTGCCACGAACAGCATTCTGGCCCACAAGTGCGCAGCGCTCAGCGATATCGTGCGGTTCAGGCAACAACGTAAAGATCTCCCGAAAATCACTCATCTGGAGGGCTTCGTCAGGTTCCAAGCCCAGTCCATTCGCGTCTCTGGGGCGAGTCGCCACCGCCCAGAACTCGATCAGGCTCTGAAGACAGATGCAGAGTTCGTCCTCTGAGGCGGCGAAGTCTTGCACGAGGGCGGCCGCGTCGGCGCCCATGGCCGTGTCGGCCTCAAGCAGTCGGACCAAGAGGCTCGTGTCCGCCAGAGCGGTCAAACGTGGCCCTCGTAGAGTCTTCCGTCTCGAGGGCTTCTGCCGGGAGATGCACCCCCCGCAGGGCGTGGGACCGGAGCCGTTCCAGGGCGGCAAGCTTTTTCGCCGGCGACGGACGCTGAATGGGCAGAATGACGACCTCGGATCCGTCCGGCAGGTCAATGGGCTGGACCGTCACGATCCGGCCGTTGCGGACAACCCCGCTCAAAGTAGCTGTCTCCATACGTGCAATTGTAGCAACCCCGAGGCCGCAGGGGCAGAGAGCTGGCGGCGCGAGCACATCAACCGTTGTCGGGTA
>DASXUA010000613.1:0-2319 GCA_036505095.1 Phycisphaerae bacterium | reverse complement strand
TCGTCACGGCGCTTCAGGTAGCGAAACGTGTGATGCGGAAGCGGGTGGTCGGATGTTGCGTTCGGCCGGTGAGCGCCAAGTCTGCCAGGATTTCGCCGACAATCGGGCCGAATTTGAAGCCGTGGCCGGAGAAGCCGCCGGCGATGACGATGCGCGGATCGCGCGGGTGCAGGTCGATCACGAAGTCTTCGTCGGGCGTCATGGTGTACAGGCACACACGGTGATAGAGCCGGCGGCCGTTGGCGCCGGGCAGATGCTGCGACAGGAACCAGCGCAGCGGAGCTTCGTCTTCGGACGTGAAGTTGCGATCGACGCGATCGGGATCGACGTCAGCCCCGCCGGTATGCTCGGCGACTTTGACCCCGTCGATGCCGAACCGGCCGAAGCCGTAGAAGAAGCCGCGCAGCGTCTGGTAGATGAACACGGGGAAACGCTCGATCGAGAATGCTTCCGGCTCGCTGGGCTCGAAGAACGCCACCACTTTGCGAACCACCTTCAGCGGTAGGCGCAGATCGGGCAGCAGCGCTGCGGTCCAGGGGCCGGTCGAAACGATCACGCGCTGCGCGCGATAATCGCCGCTCGGAGTTTCGATCAGGATGTCGCGCGCGGCCGGCGTGATCCGCATGGTACACGTGCCCTCGACGATGCGCGCACCGAGCCGGCGCGCGGCATCGATCTGCGCGATGACGCATCGCGTTGGCGCCAGAATGCCGGCATCTGGCTGATAAACGGCCGCGACCTCGTCGACATGGCGGAACTGCGGGAAGCCGCGCTCCAGCTCACTGCGCGTCAGATAGTCGTGCTTCAGACCGGCTTGGTCGCAGCTTCGCTTCGAGCCGGACACCAGCAAACCTTCGGGCGGACCGATGTCCAGGCCGCCGCAGGTATGCATGAGCGGCAGTCCGGTTTCGCGCTCCAGGCGGCGCCACAGCTCGGCCGCGGCAAGCGCCAAGCGGACGTAATCGGGATGCTCGAAATAGGCGAAGCGGATGATGCGCGAGTAGCCGTGCGAGCTGCCCAGATCGTGCCCGATGGCGAAGCGCTCGAGCAGCGTGACGGATTCGCCGCGCCGTGCCAATGCGAGCGCGGCCGCACCGCCCATCACGCCGCCGCCGACAATCACCGTCGAGCAGTTCTGGGCAGTTGACATAGCGCTGGAATTTACGGAATGTCCGAGCTACCGCGGTCGCTGCGGGCGACGGCACGCGAGCCGGCCGCCAGCGCCTGGCGCGCGACAATCCCTTCGCCTTTTTTGATCACGTACAGTGATCCCCGGCCGAGATCCTGATGATGCTCAACTGATCCATCGGGCCAGCGGATGTCGAGCTGGTCGATCGCCGCTGCCTCGCCGAGCCCGAAGGTAACCGCAAGTTCTGATTGACTCAGATACGACCCCCCCGTGCGGACGAAGCGGGTCTGGACTTGGTCGCCGACGTGCGCCCGCAGGCAGGCGCCCAGCGCGTCGCGATTCCCGCCGTCGGACGCCAGCCGCACGCGGACTACACCGGGCGCGCCAGGCTGGTCGTTGCGAAGCAATCGTGGCGCGCCGCCGTTCGCAGTCAGCAGCACGTCGAGATCGCCGTCGCCATCGATATCGGCCACGGCGACGCAGCGACCCACCATCTTTTTCTGGAACGGAGCACCGGCCTGCGAAGTGATCTCGACGAACTGACTTTGGCGGTTGTTCAGGAAAAGCTGCGGCAACTGAGCAAACTCCCAGTCGCTGCGCACGCGCTCGATCTCGGGCTCGATGTGGCCATTCGCGAAGATCAAATCCTCGTAGCCGTCAAGATTAAAATCCGCGAACAGCACGCCGAACGTCAGCGAGAGCTTGGTCGGCTTGGACAGCCGCGCCGTCATCGCTTTGTCGATGAAGGCCTCCTTCGTCTGCTGAGTGTACAGGGTGACCGGCTCGCCGCTGAAGTTACCGATGGCGATGGCGCGGGCGCCACTGTTATCGATGTCGCTGACGCCGACGCCCATGCCGGCACGCGTGACGCCGTCTGCGTCGTAGGCCACACCGGCCGTCAGCCCGCGCTCCACGAACGTGCCGTCCTCTTGATTCATGTAGAGCAGGTTCCGCTCCGTGTCGTTGGTGATGAACAGGTCCGGCCAGCCGTCGTCGTTGAAATCATCGACCGCCACCGACATGCTCTTGCCTTCGGGATCACAGAGGCCCGCCATTTTTGTGACGTCGGTGAACCTTCCGTTCCCCTCGTTGCGGAACAGCAGATTCGTCACGCCCAGGTATTTGTTGGGCGTCGAGTAGGTCCGCGCGCTACCAATCGTGTTCCACACGTTGGTCTCGGGCGTCCACTG
>DASXUA010000612.1:0-1767 GCA_036505095.1 Phycisphaerae bacterium | reverse complement strand
ACGGCATACGCAGGCGGAACATGGGGTCCGGACGGCACGATCGTCTTTGCAGCAGGCTTTGTCGGACTCAGCCGTGTGAGTTCAGCGGGCGCGGATCGCAGTGCGCTCGCGAACGTCAGCCCAGGCGAAGCGGCGCATCGTTTTCCATTTTTTCTGCCCGATGGCCGCCATTTTCTCTACCAGCAGGGATCCGCAATTTTTGTGACCGCGCTGGATTCCCCAACGAGCCAGCGATTGCTTGCCGCAGACAGCGGAGCCATCTACGCGCCGCCCGGCTATCTGCTCTTCGTCCGGCAGGGGACGCTCTTCGCACAACCGTTTGACGCCGTCCGACTGCACGTGACTGGCGAGCCGGTGGCGATCGCGCAGTCGATTCCGGCCGAGAACGGTGCCCCGGGATTCTCCGCATCTCACAACGGGGTCCTCACGTATCGCACGGGACCTGTCGTGCAGGATCTGCAGTTGGCTTGGTTCGACCGAACGGGTCACCTACTGGACTCGGTTGGGGCGCCGGGCAACTACCGAGGTGTCGATCTGTCTTCCGAAGGCAATCGCATTGCGGTTCACCGCCACGACGGCAACGGCGGCGACATCTGGGTGATCGAGCCGCGAAGTACCATGACCCGCCTTACCTTCGAACCCTCGCAGGACAACTCAAGTCCCGCGTTTTCCCCCGATGGGTCCCGCATCGCGTACGGGTCACGGCGCAACGGCAAAATCGGGATTTACGCGAAGGCGTCGGATGGGACCGGCCCCGAAGAACTCCTTGTCGAGTCAGACTTGCCCAAGATCCCTGCCGCATGGTCGAGTGACGGCAAGTCCCTCGTCTATTGGCTCTACGATCCGAAAACCGGCAGCGATCAGTGGATGCTGCCGCTCGCTGGAGCGCGCAAGCCGGCTGTGCTCCTCGATTCGCGATTCGCCGAGAGCCATTCACAGGTTTCTCCTGACGGCAAGTGGCTCGCGTACATGTCCGACCAAACAGGTCGTCAGGAGATCTATGTAAAACCGTTTCCGTCTGGCGATGGACTGTGGCAGATCTCCGCCGCTGGCGGTGTGTTTCCGCGATGGCGGCGCGACGGAAGAGAGGTCTTCTTTGTCAGCCAGGTCAGTCTGGGAAAACTCATGGCCGCGCCGGTTGGCGGGGTCGCATCGAGGTTTGAGGCCGGCGCCCCTCACCCGCTGTTCGATTCCGGATACCGCGAACCTGGACTGCATTCAAGTTATGCCCCCAACTACCATACATACGCGGTCTCGCCGGACGGCGAACGATTTCTCATCCCACGCCCAGCGTCCACTGGTCGAGCTGACGTCGCCTCACCCATCACAGTCGTGCTCAATTGGACCGCCGGCCTCAAGAAATGAACGTCATCTCCGGCATGGGCTGAAAGGGGAGCGGAGGCACGGGTCAAGGCCGCGAAGCGCCGAGCGCAGCTCGGGACGCACAGCTCGGGAAGCCTTCTATGACGCGCGGGGACGCTCCCGCACCATCATCACCGGAGCCGACCGCCGGACGCCCCCGCGAATCGTCGCGAAACATGGTTAGGGCTCGAGACGTTACGCATCATAAGTAGATTCTTACGCCGAGCGCGCAAGATCCCGTTCAGCGCTCCATCCACGATTTCAGGTGATACACTTGTTTTCGTGGCAGAGTACCAGAACGTCACACTCAGCGTTCCTCGTGATCTCCTGAAGCGCGTGAAGCGTTTGGCCGCGGATCGGGACACGTCAGTGTCGGCACTCATGACCGAGGCTCTTTCTCGTCTG
>DASXUA010000611.1:0-2652 GCA_036505095.1 Phycisphaerae bacterium | reverse complement strand
ACGCGCAGGCGGGCCAAGTCGGCAGCCGCGGTTGATGGCGCCCGCGGAGTAGCGACGCGCGTCACGCGGGCGGATCGACCATCGGGCGGCGGGGATGAACCCCGCCGCTCGCGAGCCCCGCGTTCGCCGCCGGGCGTGCGTGTGTGGCGGTGGATTTTTCGAGTTCGGGTGGGCATGGTGTTCGAAAGGTCAGCAAATCCGGGTCCTTGTAGACACCGGGGAAGTTGAGCGCCTGATTATGCATGACGACGTAGACACCGGGCGGAAGCAGGCGGCAGGCCAGCAGCGCCTCGGTCACATTCTGCGCCGCGTCGGAATCGCGGAATTCGAATGGCCGCATCGCCCCCGTCAGAATGACGGGACGCGCCAGATCCGGCAGAGCGTCACTCAGATGGGTGCCGGTGCGGGCCAACGTATCGGTCCCATGCAGGATGACCACAGCGTCCTGATCAGGCGGCACCGAACGGACCGCGGCCAGGATGCGATCCCGGTCAGCATCCGTCATGTCGAGCGAGTCCTTGTACATGACCGGGACATGGTTGATGGTCAGGTCGGGCAGCCGCAGGCTGCCGCAGATTTCCTCCAGGATGGACTTCTCATTGCGCAGCGAGCCGTCGCGCTCGTTGTAGGTTTTCTCGATCGTGCCGCCGGTGGTGAGGATGGTCACCTTCACGTTGTCGCTCCGCCGGCCCGAATCTGCGGGACGGTGCCCCCCCTACGGATCGCCGATAATGAGGCCGTTGAAAGCGTCGCACCCAACATTTAGGCGCGCCGGCATGATAGGCGGAGTAAGGCTCGCCGGCCAACGGCATGTCCCGTGCTTCCAAGCCGGCCAAGACACATGTTGAGGCTTCCGCCCGATAGATGGAAAGCCGGTGCGGGCATCAATAGACTTTGATGACTCCCGCCCGCGGATACGGGCGGCCGGGAACCGCGGCGGACGCGCTCGGTGAACGGGGATGCTATAATAGACTGTTACGACGGTCTGCCGGGGCGGCGGACCGCCGTGCTTTTGGGGGCTCAAAGAGCCGGCAGCGGTGAGCCGGCGGGTGCCGAGTGCGGGTCATGGATTGGGAAGCGTTACGCAGCGAGTTCCCCATCACGCGGAACTACAATTATCAGAATCATGCGGCCGTCGCGCCGCTCAGCCGGCGCTGCGCGGCCGCCATGCGGACCTATATTCAGCACGCCGAGGAAAACTCGTATCTCAAAGGCGGCTTCTACCGGCATGCCGAGCACGTGCGGCAGCTTGCCGCGCAACTCATCGGGGCCAATCCCGACGAAGTCACCTTCATCAAGAACACCAGCGAGGGTATCAGTCTCGTGGCGAACGGGCTGTCGTTCTCCAGCGGCGACAACATCGTCAGCACGCACGCCGAGTTCCCGGCCAACATCTATCCCTGGCAGGCGCTTCAGGCGCGCGGCGTTCAGCTTCGGATGGTGATGGAGGAAGACGGCCGGATTCCGCCGGAGCGGCTGATTGCCAGCATCGACAGCCGCACGCGCCTGGTCACGATTTCCAGCGTGCAGTTTGCCAGCGGTTTCCAGACGGACCTGGCGGCGCTCTCGGCGGCTTGTCAGCAAAAAGGTGTATTCCTGTTCGTGGATGCGATCCAGTCGCTGGGCGTCATGCCGCTGGATGTCAGCAAGACCCCGATCGATTTTTTGGCGGCCGATGGGCACAAATGGTTGTGCGGGCCGGAAGGCCTGGGCATCTTCTACGTGCGCAAAGAGGTGCAGGGTCATCTGCGGCCGACGTGCATCGGCTGGATGTCGATGAAGGATTCGCAGGATTTCGACCGCTATCGCTTCGAGTTTCAGGACAGCATCAAGCGTTACGACAGCGGCGCGTACAACCTGGCCGGCATCTACGGGCTGGGCGGCTCGCTCGAGTTGATCCTCGAGATCGGCATCGACGCCATCAGCCAGCATGTGCTGATGCTGACGGACCGGCTGGTCGCCTGCCTGCGCGACAAGGGCTATCGCGTGGTCAGCAGCCGCGCCAAAGGCGAGGCCAGCGGGATCGTGGCCTTCACGTCGGACCTGCACGATCACGACGTCCTCCAGCGACATCTGCAGCAGGAACACCGGCTGGTGATCGCCGTGCGCGCCGGCCGGCTGCGCGCCAGCCCGCATTTCTATAACACCACCCGCGAAATCGATCAGCTTGTCGATCTGCTGCCGGCGCACTAGCCGCGGCCGCGCGGGTTCAGCACTGAGGGACTGAGGAACTGAGGGATTCCGGTTATAATCTTGCGCTAATGGAGCGCCACATCGACCAGCGCAGGGGTCCCCAGTCGCGACGGATCGCGACTGGGGGCCCTAAGACGGTCAGGGAATTCCTGGCGGGTGAGTTTCCGCAGGCCAAGGCGCGCACGCGCCGGCAGATGGTCGAGTTTGGGCGGGTGAGCGTCAACGACGTGACGGTCAAGTCGCTGAAACAAGTGCTGCAACTCGGTGATGTTGTGCGGATTGGCGAGAAGCGCGTCGTGCCGCTGCCGCGCGGCATCAAGCTGCTGCACGAGGACGATGCCCTGCTGGTGATCGACAAAGCCGCCGGTCTGCTGACCAGCACGACGCCCGGCGAGCGGCGGCCGACCGTGGTGGCGCTCATGACGGATTACCTGCAACAATCAGGCAAAGGCGAGCGCG
>DASXUA010000610.1:0-3046 GCA_036505095.1 Phycisphaerae bacterium | reverse complement strand
TTATGGGTTGGAGAACACCCTGCGTGGAGCTCGCGTGGCCGAGGCGGAAGCTGCCGCGAAAAAGTAGCAAAGTAACTCACACGGATTCCACAGTGTGTAGTCGCGGGCTTTAGAAGCTGTGAAACAATCAAAAAACGTTCCTTTTCCGTATCTGTGAATTCATTCACAGCTTCTTTAGCCCTCTTTCGCCCGCGTTTGTGGCCGGATCTCCAACTTCTCAAGCTCTACCTTCCAGCAGTCACGTCAGCAGCGGACAGCGGCATCGTAGTTTGCTGGACACACAACTCGTCGCTCGCGCTTATTTCGCGTATCCTTTGAGACACATCACGATAGGAGGGATAGTCTATGAGATCGAAAACGCATCGCCGGAACTTCTTGAAGGGCTCGTTAGGTATGCTTGCCGTCGGCCAGGGGGCAAGCCTGCTCGCGGCCTCCGCGCCGCAGACAAATCCGGCGGCGCGGCCGCCGCAAACTCGCAACGGAGCAGCCCGGGCGAATTTTTTTCCCGGTTTCAAGCCAATGCGCATTACCACCAGCGGGGCAACCATCAACGCTGTGGTGGGCGGAAGCGGGCCGCCGGTGCTGCTGCTGCATGGTTATCCGCAGACTCATGTCATGTGGCACAAAGTGGCGCCGGGGCTGGCGGAGCGGTTCACCGTGGTGGCCGCCGATCTGCGCGGCTACGGTGACAGCAGCAAGCCCCCGGACGGCCCGAATCATGCCAACTACTCCAAACGCCCAATGGCCAAGGACCAAGTCGAAGTCATGACGCACCTCGGTTTTGAGAAGTTCGCCGTGGTCGGCCACGACAAGGGCTCGGGAGTAGCGAGTCGCATGTCGCTGGACTACCCGGACAAGGTCACCAAACTGGCGGTCTTCGACACGCTGCCCTCGTCCCTCATCACCTACCGCAATCTCACCAAGGAGTGGGCTACGGGGCTCTATCACTGGTTCTTCCTGGTTCAGCCCAGCCCGCTGCCGGAAACGTTGATTGCAAACAGTGTCGAGTTCTATTTGCGCAGTCGGTTTCAGAGGTCCCCGGGCGCCATCACCCCGCAAGCCTTTGCGGAATATTTGCGCTGCTTCCGCGATCCAGCGACTATTCACGCCACCTGCGAGGACTATCGCGCCAGTGCCGGGATCGACCTGGAAATCGACGAGGCCGATTGGAATAAGAAAATCGCTTGTCCGGTTCTGGCCTTGTGGGCCGAGCGAGGGAATCGTCCTCCGGCTTTCAGCAATACCATTGATTTCTGGAAAGAGAAAGCGGTGGAGGCGAAAGGAAGAGCTCTACGCAGCGGCCACTTTATGGCGGAGGAGGTGCCGGAGGAAACGCTCGCGGAACTCAGGTCATTCTTGACCGCTTCCTGACGATGGGGATAGAGGTCATGATCTTCGACAATGAAAACAGGCTAATCGGATATCAAGATCGAAAAAACGGGAGGACGATATGCGTAAGAACGATCTCGGCAGGCTCGTCGCCTGCGCTGCCTTGGCTGTTGTTCCCGTGGTGATCTCGACGGTTGCGGTCGCGCAAGCGCCAAGCGCGGCGCAAGCGCCGGCGCCTCCTGCGCCACAGATCCCACCGGCCCTCGTGCCGTCGCACGTGATTGACCTGATGACGGCGGACGGCATCGCGGCGTTCGGCGGCCGGTGGAAGACGATGGAGGCGAAAATCGTCGAAGGCCCGGCACTGCCAAACGCCATGGCAGGCTACAAGACGTCCTACGACATCTCGCCCCATGCCGGCGAGGCCGGCTTCGACGATTCATCGTGGCCGACGATAGACGCCAAGGGACTGACCGACCGGCGCGGCGGCGGCAAAGTGTCGTTTTTTTGGTTCCGCACCAACCTGACCATACCGGCAAAAATCGGCAACTTCGAAACTGCGGGCGCCAAGGCGGTGCTCACGGCCTATGTCGACGATTACGCGGAAGTCTGGATCAATGGGCAGATGCCGCGCCGTGCCGGTATCACGAGCCCGGCCACTATCCAGGGCTTCAACATCCCCAATCGGGTCGTACTCGCCGATTCGGTCAAGGCGGGCGACAAGTTCCAGGTGGCAATCTTCGGCATCAACGGGCCGATTTCGGTCGCGCCGGCGAACTTCTTGTTCTTCCGCCAGGCGTCGATTGAGTTTTACAAATAACCGAACTGGTAATCGAAAACGCAATCCCTGGCAGAGCGGCCGCGGACCGGCGCCGCCCCTGCGCAGCCGGGATATGTTCGTCACGGCCGCTCTGCCCAAGTCCTCTTCGCTTCTCGATCGGGCCCGGAAGGCGGGACCTCAGAACAACTCGCAGGACAGCCGTGTCGTTCGTTTCGGAGCGACGTTTTATTTAGGTGACGATAGCGGGATGCCCTTTGCGGCCATCAGGGATTCGAGCAGGGCGACGGTTTCAGGGAACGGCTCGACGGCCGACGCGCCAGAACCGCCTCGGCCGACACCCCGAGCGAGATCGAGCGGTGTTCTGCCGTTGGCATCCTTCGCCTGCAAATCTGCTCCGTTCGCAGCGAGGAATTTCACGAAGGCAGTGAAGCCCCTTTCTGCGGCGCCATGCAATGCGGTCTGGTGCGGCACGGCAAACGGGCCCGGCACCTGACTGCCTCGCCCGCGACCGCCGCCCGCCGCGCGCTGGGACGCGCTGTCGGGAGCGACGCGCCGGGCCTCCGTCACCATCCTGGCATTGATATCGGCGCCAGCCTCGATCAGCAATCGCATGGTCGCGAGCACGCCTTCGTCGGTACGATTACGTCCGCGCGTCACTCGCGCCCCGAACTCGACACCCGCGGCAGCCATCAGGGGTGTGACGCCTTCCTTACTCGGCAGATCGATGAGCGCACGGTGCTTCAGCAGGAGTTCAACGAACCTGGCATCGCCTGCCCGCGCTGCGCGCAACAAGGCTGTCGCCCCCTGCGCAAGTATCGTGTCGCCGCCGCGATCCTGGGGCACGTCGCGATAAGGCGGGCGGCGCTTGAGCTGAAGATTCGGATTCGCACCGGCTTCGAGCAGCAGGCTGGCGACGTCGAGCGCGGTGAGCGAATC
>DASXUA010000609.1:0-13521 GCA_036505095.1 Phycisphaerae bacterium | reverse complement strand
GTGTACGTGAATTCGGCCGAGAATTCGACGGGCTGGCTGGGGTCTTCGACGGTCTGCTCGAAATAGACGGTGCGCTGCGCCGATCCATTCGGCGCGATCGTCGGCGTGTCTGGCCGGGCACTCACCAGCCGCACGTCTTTCTGCTGCCGATATTCCTGTGGAAAGGGCAGCCAGCAGCGCACCTGCGCCCCCGCTCTTACAAGCGGGTGATGGTCGTGGACTTTCAGCGTGTAGGTCACGTGGTGTTTGATGGGGAAAATTTCCGCGTTGTCGGCGGCTTCGCCAACTTCGACCAACTTGGCCAGATGGCCCGTGAGAACAAAGTCGGGCTTGGGCTGGCTGGTGGGCTGCTCGGCTGAACGATGTTCGTCGCGGCGCGATCTGGCTTCCGGACAGAAGCGATAGAGGTTGCTCGGTTCACGACTGAAGTAGCGCACCTGACCGTCGATTATCCGGTATTGCAATCCGCCGTCGTTTCGCCAGCGCTCCAGGTCATCCGACGTAGTGTCGGGAATGTCCTTACGAAGTTTCGTCAGCAGGCCGTCGGGCGTCAGACTGTAATCCAGGCGAATGCGGCGAATGATTTCCAGCGCATCGGCGCACGTGCGGGCGACCTCCGAATCGACATCCGCCGAATGATCGCGCAGCAGTTGCTCGGCGCGGGCAAAATCGCCGGCAGATTTCGCGTCCTCCACCGTTTGCAGCAGGCGCGCTAGCGCGGTGTTCTGATCATGATCGTCGGCGCTCAGAGTGGGCGCCAGCATCGCGGCGAGCGTCAGGAACAGAAGTCGGCATGACATCTCGAAAGCCCTCCGTCGGCAGCCGGCGGCTGCCGTGCGCCACAACCACCGCCGAGAATAACAATTCCCGCTGGTTACTACCAAGGGGGCGATCGCGCGCCGGTCTGGTGTGACATTTTGTGCAGCCGTACACTATGGAACCGGACGCCTGCGGAAAAGAGCCGTGAAATCTCGGGGCGCGGGGCGCATATGCCTGCCAACAGGGCATCGCGCCGACTGATCTCGGAGCCGCGATCGGGGCCGTTCTGCGGAAAAGTTCGATTCACTGAAGGAGGAACGACATGAACACATCAAAACTCACGTACGCTTGGCCGGTGGGTTGCCTGGTTCTGGCTCTGTGTGCCGGATGCCCGAACACTCAGCCGGTGCGCAATACCACGACCGCCGGCAGCATGGACCGCCCGGTGCCGGATGTCGGAAATGCGAATGCCACGATGGGCAACGAGCAGCCGGGATCGAACGGCTTGATACCCGGCGATGGCTCACCGCTCGCAGGCGATGGCACCCAGACGCCGCCGGTCGTGACGCCCGAGCCGACCTGCACGCTGCCATCGGCACCGTTCGGCGAAAGCGAGTCATGGATACTTCAATCCAATCCCGCCGGCGGGAATGAAATCGCGGTCAGCGCCTTCGGACAAGGGACACAGATGGTGAGCATCGAATTGATCACCGATCCGGTGTTGCGCACGAGCTGCCGCGCGGACGACGTGGAAGCCGTGGTGACTTTCGACGGTCAGCGGTTCAGCCT
The DNA here is from genome assembly GCA_036505095.1 of Phycisphaerae bacterium. Classification (GTDB taxonomy): domain Bacteria; phylum Planctomycetota; class Phycisphaerae; order UBA1845; family UBA1845; genus DASXUA01. The sequence continues at coordinate 11,973 of DASXUA010000609.1, read as the reverse complement.
GAATGCAGCCTTCCAGGACCAAAACGGCAGTGACACGTGCTCGGTTGAACTAACGGCCGACGTGGGCGCGTGTGGCCCGAGCACGCTCGCGGGATACCCTGCCAACCTCTTTCAGATTACGGGAACTGGACGGGCTACCGTGGGAGAGCGCTCTTACGCGCTGGCGACGCTCGATCTCATCCGCTTCCTGGAACCGAGCCAGATTCCGTGCAGCGGTCCGCCCCGGCTGCTTACCGGGCGCGAATGGTACGTGTCGAACTTCGAAATGTATTCCAGCTCGTTTGAATTCGACGAGGACCAGATCGCGATCAGCTTCTCGGGTTTTGGAGATTTCCTGGAGTACGGCGATGCCTTCCGCTACGGTGACGATGCCGCGGTTTCCTGTGATTTTTCGAATGCGACCGTCACCTTTGATGGGCAGACGCTTACGGTCTCGGGGCAAATCGAAGCAACACCCGTGGACGGCGATGTCGAGGGGCCGGTTGTGCAGCAGAGCTGTGCGATCAGCTTCACGGGCACGGTGGCGAACTGCGGGTCTCTGGATTCCTTCAATGGCCTTTCGCTGCCGGCGCAATCAGGACAGTTGCTGCGGATCGAGGGCACGGGCATGCTGACGGTCGAAGGAAACGAGACACCCGTAAACACGCTCTTTCTGACGGTCCTCGAGCCACTGATGCCTTCACAGGAACTGTGCAACGAGCCGGCGCCGGCCCTGGCCGAGGATGATTACTGGCAGATCACGACCACCGACCCATTCCCGCGCGGCGCCGACGCGACCGCCGGCTTGTTCACGATCTCCGGCGAAGGCGCGACGATCGATTACGTGCAGCCGGAATTCGATGCGAATGTCCCGCCCGAGTCGCAAATATTCTGCTTCGGGCAGCCGGACGGCTCGTTGAGTTTCGACGGGCAGAACCTGACGCTGTCGTTGATGACGCAGGACTTTGCTGGCGGAATCGACGGCTTGCCCGATGGCGGCGGGGGATTCAGCGGCTCGTGCTCGATCCAATTCATCGGCACGCTGGCCGAATGCGAGACGCGCGTCGATGACCGGGTATTCTACACGTACCAAGACGTGCGTCTCCTGCGCTTCGACGGCACCGGCATGCAGTCGTCAGGCGACATGAGCACGCCGATCACGACCATCTATTTCGTCCGCAGCTCGGGCGACTTCGGCGGCGGCAGCGGGTTTCCGATTCCATAGCACGAAGTACTGTGTTCGCGGCAGGTCGGCGTCGAACCGTAGCGCCGGCATCTTGCCGGCACGTACCGCCGGCATCCTGCCGGCGCGCATGATCTGGGAAGCATACTGGCGAAGGGCGCGATTGCGCCGGGCCGCGAAGCGGAGTTTGATGCCACGATGAAGACCATGACGGACGTTTGGCGCGAACAGGGGCGCGAACAGGGGCGCGAAGCGGGCGCCCGCCGGACGATCCTGAGATTTGCGTCCCGTCGTTTCGGTGAGCCGCGCGCCGAACAGCGTGCGCGCCTGGAGGTCGTTCACGATCTCGATCGCCTAGACCGCATTACCGATGCGATCGATCGAGCTGCGAATTGGGACGAGCTGCTCAACGTCGCTTGACGCGCGGCGCGACGCTACTTCTTGCCCAGGCCGGTGCTGCCAAGGGTGTCGATCAGCTTCAGGGCGGCCGGGCCGGCCAGCACCACGAAAATCGCGGGGAAGATGAAGAGGATCAGCGGTGCCATCAGCTTCACGGTGGTCTTCTGGGCGCGCTCCTCGGCTTTCTGGCGGCGCTTGACGCGCAGGGCGTCGGCCTGCGAACGCAGGGCGCGGGCTACGCTGGTGCCAAACTTCTCGGCTTGGTTTACGATCGCCACCAGCGAGCGCATCTCGGACACGCCCGTGCGCGTGGCGACGTTGTTCAAGGCTTCGGCGCGCGGAATGCCCATCTGCGTTTCCAGCGTGGCGATCTGAAACTCCTCGCTGACGATCGGGTGCACGTGACGCATCTCGTCGCCGACGCGCTGGATAGCCGCGTCCAGCGCCAGGCCCGATTCCACTGAAATCACCAGCAGGTCGAGCGAATCAGGCAGGCCGTTGCGGACCTGCTCGGCGCGTTTGCCGGCCGCCATGTTCAGCCACATGTTCGGACCCATGAACCCCAGCGCCGTGCAGAACAACCCGATCCCGGCGATCTTCTGGGCCTCGTCGCCGCGCGTCCAGCCGTAGATCAGACCCACAATCCCCAGCCCGATCGCCAGGATGGTCTTGCTGGCCAGGAAGATCATCGGGGCGCTTTCGCCGCGGAAGCCGGCGTTGGCCAGCTTGATGCGCAGCTTGGAGACCTCCAGGTCGCTCTTGGGCATCACCGGCTTCATCGCCAGCGGCGCCACCGCCTGCATCATCTTCTTGGCGACCGACTCCTTGCCAGTCTGCTTGAGGAGCGTATTCTCCTCCGTCGTCTTGCGCCCGCTCATGCGCCGGCGGATGACGTCCTGCATGTTGGCCCCCTTGGGCCACAGCGCGTAAATGATCAGCATGATGCTGACCCCGATCAAACCCGCGATGATCGCAATCGGCGGCATAAGACTCACTCCGTCGCTTAAATGTAGCGTCGCCCCTTGTGGGCGGCGCGCCGGGCACAAGGCCCGACGCTACACCTTGATGTTCACGATCCAACGGATCATGGCGATTCCCATGAGCTGCATCCCGCCGGCAATCATCAGCAGCATCCGGCCTTTCGGCTCGTTCAGCAGCGTGCCGGCGTAGTCCGGATTCAGATACAGGCAGGCGACGAACACGATGATCGGCAGGGCAAACAAGACCCAGCCCGAAAGCCGCCCCTCGGCCGTCAGCCCCTGCACCAGTCCGAACAACTCGATGCGCTGGCGGATGGTCGTGCCGATCTTGTCGAGTACCTCGGCCAGGTCGCCGCCGGTCTGCCGCTGAATCAGCACGGCCGTCACGAAGAACCGCACGTCCAGCGAGTCGACGCGGTCGGCCATCGCTAGCAGCGCATCCTCGATCTTGATCCCCAGGTTCTGCTCGTGAAATACCCGCCCGAATTCGGCGCTGATCGGTTCGGGCATCTGCTCGTGGACCAGGTGAATGGCGCTGGCCAGCGAATGCCCGGCGCGCAGCGCCTGACTCATCATCTCGAATACGTCGGGGAGCTGATAGGTCAGCTTCTTCATGCGGCGGCGGCGCTTGAAGGAGAACCACATCAGCGGCGCCACGAAGATAGCGACACCGCAGCCCAAGGCCGCGATCGGGCCATAACCGGTCACGATCAAGACGGCTCCGACCAGCACGGCGATGCCCGACAAATTCATGATCAGGTGCGGTGCCGACCAGGGCACGTCGGCCTGATCCAGCATGGCCTGAATGCGCGGAATGAAGCCGAGTCGTCCGAAGGTGGCGGCCACGAAACTCTGGGCCTCGGCCGCCGTCACGTCGCGCTTCAGAATCGACGCCTGGGCCTTGACGCGTGCCGTGCGGGTCGAGCCCTGCAACCGTTCCGTCAGACGTTTGCGGTCCCCGTGCCGCAGCTCGGAAACCACCTGGTAGATGCCATACACCAGCAGCATCGACCCGACCAGCGGCAGAATCAGGAACAGATTGCGCTGCAGCGCCGGCGACAGCGCCAGCAGCGCGCCGCGCATGGCGGGCGACTGCGTGCCGATCACCCCTGCCAGCAAACTGAGTTCAAACATAGCCATTTCCGATTTCTCGTGGGTGCCCGCCGATTCCCAGGTACGTGCGACTTTCTGCGTGCGTGCCGCACCCCGCCGTCGCGGGCGGCTCCTCAGAACCCCCACGCGAGTGGGGGGTGACGTCCGAGCGCGCTACGCCCGGCGTAACTCACCCCGCCCTCGCGGGCGGGGTTCTGAACCATCACTACTCCACATCGTCCGTCACCAGTACCTGCCGCTCAAACAGCTTGGGGTCGACCACCGCGCCGGAACTCTTGAGGCGTTCCAGAAACGCCGGCCGGATGCCGGTCGCGATGAAGCGCCCATGCGCCCGGCCACTGGGGGCCACGCCGATCTGCTCGAAGGCGAAGATGTCCTGCATGGTGATCACGTCGCCTTCCATGCCCTGGACCTCGGTGACGCTGACGATCTTGCGCGGTCCGCCGGTCAGGCGCTGCGCCTGCACGATCAGGTTGATGGCGCTGGCGAATTGCTGGCGGATGGCGCGCAGCGGCAATTCAAAACCGGCCATCATCACCATGGTTTCGACGCGCTGCACGGCGTCACGCGTGCTGTTGGCGTGAATGGTCGTCAGCGAACCGTCGTGGCCGGTGTTCATGGCCTGCAGCATGTCGAGCGTTTCGGCCCCGCGGCACTCGCCCACCACGATACGGTCGGGCCGCATGCGCAAGCTGTTGATCAGCAGATCGCGGATGCTGATGCGGCCCTTGCCTTCGATGTTGGCCGGCCGCGACTCGAGCCGCAGCACGTGCGGCTGCCGCAGACGCAGCTCGGCCGCGTCCTCGATGGTCACGATCCGCTCGGTCGGCGGAATGAACGACGACAAGTTGTTCAGCAGCGTCGTCTTACCCGAGCCGGTGCCGCCCACGATCAGGATGTTCAGATGGCCCAGCACGCACGCTTGCAGAAAATCGCGCATGTGCGGCGCGCACGATTTCCAGTTGACATAGTCTTCCCAGGTGACCGGATCGGCGCCGAAACGGCGGATCGAAATGCTGGGCCCGTCGATGGCCAGCGGCGGGATCACCGCGTTCACGCGCGAGCCGTCCGCCAGGCGGGCGTCGACCATGGGCGAGACCTCGTCGCAGCGGCGGCCCACGGCGCTGACGATCTTGTCGATCACGTGCATCAGGTGCGCATTATCGCGGAAGCGCACCTCGGTCAGGGCGAGTTGCCCGCGCCGCTCCACGTACACCTGCCGCGGACCGTTCACCAGAATGTCGCTGATGGTGGGGTCGGTCAGCAGCACCTCCAGCGGTCCCAGCCCGAAGGTCTCGTCGAGGACTTCGTTGATCAGCCGCTGCCGCTCGTTGTAGTTCAGCAGCGTGTTCTCCTGCTCGCACAGGGACACGACCACTTCGCGCACCTGGGCGCGCAGCGTGTCCTCGTCGCCGACCATGCGGGTCATGTCGAGTTGTTCGACGAGCTTGCGATGCAGGCGGGTCTTCAATTCATTGAAGCGGTCGAGCTTTTCGGCGGAGGCCTTGGCGGCCTGTGCAAGCTGCGAGGTGGCCGCGTCGTTCTTTACCGCAGCGGGCACTCCGGGCACGGCCGGGACACGGCCAGGTGTTTCCAGGGGCCGTCCGGCGTTTCGTGTACCCAGGGGCGGGGCAACCACCGGTGTCACTCGTTTCCCAAACACGCTATCAGCCTCTCAGAACCGCGATCCGGGACTCGCGCGCCCGCGTGCGAGCTAGCGTGTCCCGGACGACCGTAAGTGAGCGCTTTGGCAACCTAAGTCCGATAGGTCCAAAAGGACCGGCTCGCCTCACACCTCGCTGAAAATCTTGCCGAACAAACCTCCGCCTTTGCGCGCTCCTGCCTTTTCATCGGCTTCCGGCGGCGGCGCATGCAGTCGCTCGGCCAACTCGCGGATGGCGGTGCGGATCTTGCTCTTGGCGTGGCTTTTACACAGCGGCTCGCCAAAGTTAATGGCGCTGCTCATCGCCACCGGATCGTCCGGTAAGCTGGCGAACACGGGGCGATTGAGCGTCGCATCCACGTCGGCCAGGGTGAGGTTTCCGGACTCACGCCCCAGCCGATTGCACACGAGCTTGACGCGCTCGAGGTTGAAGCCCGCCTCCTGCATGCCCTCCAGCATGCGGAGCGTGTTGCGGATGCTGGGCACCAGAAGCTGCATCAGCAGCAGACTGCAGTCGGCCACGTCCAGCACGGCTTTGGCGCCGACGTCGAAGCGACTGGGACCATCGACCACCACGTAATGATGCTGCGCCAGCAGCGCTGACAGCACGCCGACACAGTGCGCGGCGGTGATTCCATCGGCCTGCGCGAAGTGCAGCGGGCGCGCCAACACGTATACACCGCTCTCGTGCCGCACCAGGGTGCGCTCGATCACCTGGCTCTCGAGGCGTTCGGGCGATTCACACAAATCGGCGATGGTGTAGACCGGATCGACGTCCAGAAAAGTCGCGACCTGTCCGAAGCGGTAATCCAGATCGACGACGGCCACCTTGCCATTGCTGATCGAGGTCAGCTCGACCGCCAGGTTGGCGGCCAGCGACGTGGCCCCCACGCCGCCGGCGCTGCCGAGAATGGTGATGAGCCGCCCGTGCAGCTCCTCGACTTGTTTTTGCGCGACTTTCGCCAAGGCGTCCGCCAGCAGCTTGGGGTCGATCGGCTTGGTGAGGAATTCGCGCAAGCCCAGCCGCATAGCCGAGAGAATCAACTGCCCGTCGGTCGATTCGGAAACCGCGAAGACTGAGACCTGCGGATGGCCGGCGGCGATCTCGCCGGCGGCCGGCAAGAGCGCCTCGGGATTCGGATCCAGATGGACCAGCAGCACATCCGCCGAAAATCGTTCAATGGCATGGGCGATCAGGCTGGGCTCTTCCACCTCGGCGACGATCTTCACCCCCTCATAGGTCTGCAACGTCGCGCGCAACGCAGGCGCGAAGGATTCGTCGGCATTGAATATGACCACACGAATGGATGACATAGCCAGCGGCGGGACAGGTCCCCGCCGTATTCTCCGGTGTGCCCCGCGGTCGCATCCGCAGCGCGCGGCGCGGACGATCGCTGGCACGACCACAGCTCGCAAAGCCGCGGCCTACCGCCTTGGGGGAAGGGCTCGATCACCCACGGCCATCCCCGCGCGCGGGACGGTTGGGCGTCCGTTCATCCCCGCCCCAAGGCCACGCTACTCTCCGATATCGGTAGATAACTGCCGCGAAATGATGAGCGGACCTTCAGATCCAGGCTCAAAATCGGCGAGCGCAGCCGACCGGCATCTTGCGTCGCGGTGCGCATGATCGACACGCGCGCCTAGGCGGCGCAGCCTTCGCTCCCATTCAAGCCCAGCCCATCTCAACGAACCAGCGAGAACACGCCCACTTGTCCATTGGTGGACGGCGCGCTCGGATTGGTTTCCACGCCGGGTCCGGTAAAGGGGACCGGCTGAATCACAAGACGTTTGTTGTTGGGGCTGCCGGTCAAGTCAATGTGCATCACGCGGCCGAAGCGCATGCCGACGATGGTATAAATCACGTTGCTGCCTTGCAGTGTCGCGCCCGAGTGCAGGAAAAAGCCGACGACGTCGCCGATGCGCGCCTCGACCGCCGGCGAGAGGCCGCTGCTCAGGCCGGGGTTGCCGGACATTTCATAGGTGATCGGCGCACCCTGCGCGTTGTTGAACACCAGGTTGTCTGTACCCACTTCGCTGATCAGGTCGGCCGACGACACCCCGTTGAGAATCTGGTCGTACAAGCCAGTAGTGCCCTGGTTGGGAATCCCAATATTCAGAGTGCCGAAGTTGCCGGCGTTGCTGCCGCACGCCGAAGTGAGGTTTCCCTGGCCATATGGGTAAAGGCGCACCTCGTGGACGCCGTCGCTGCCCGGCAGCACCGAATCGCTCTCGGGAATGTAGCGCCACTGGTCCAGGCCACTGGCGAACTGGGTGTCGTACTCCTGCTGGCAGATGCTGAACGGCACCACGACGCCCGGACCGTCGGAGACGTCGTAACCCGTGAAGTGATCGTCCATCGCGGCCGTCGCCCGCGCCGTCACGCTTCCCTGAGTAGTTCCGAAAATGAACGCGAAGAAGTAGGGGACCGGGCCGTTGGGCGTATTAGGCTGACGCCGCGTCGTCACCTGCACGGCGTTGTAATGCTGTGTCAGGCTCGACGTGAACGACAGCGGTAATTCGGGATGCGCGAAGTCGTAAAACCCCTTCACAATGTCGTCCCCCGGCAGGTGCGTCACGGCGCCCAACGTGTGGTTCATCAATGAGTAGGATTGCGCGCGTTCGTCGATCATGGTGGCGAGCGGACCCGTGGGGCTCCAGGCCGCCTGGTTGGAAGCGTACAGCAACCCGGCATCCGTGAGGTAGGCCGACGTGCCGGCCAGTGCGGCCGAGTCGGCGGCGCGCTGCAACTCGCCGCGCGCGGTGTAGATGTGCGCGACATCAACCGTCAGCGCCGCGGCGCCAATCAACACGGTCAGCGTGACCGCCACCTGGATGGCGACCAGACCCCGGGCGCGCTTGCGAACCACCCGCGCTGCCGCGTGAACGGCTTGCGGCTGGCGAACTGCGACCGGAGCCACGCGCCCGCGTGCAAATCCGCGCTGCGCGGCGCTGCTCAAAAACCGCCCTGAATTCCTGTTGCGTGACATCTCACCCTCCCATGGGAACAGGCGCCTTACGCGGCCGTCGAGCTCCGTGCGTGTGGCGTTGGGTTTTCGCCGGCCGCAAGAGGCGCCTGTCCCTCTTCGGCTACCGCATCTCGCGTTCGCCGGCGGGTCCCCAGGGACCGTGCAGCGACATCTCGTGCGGTTCGGAGGGCGCGTCGTTAGCTCCGCATTCGTTGCAGGGCCGTCCGCACGCGCATTCATCGTGTGGAACGCCGCCCTCCAGAATACCCAGAGCATACAATTCGAAATCATTGGGATCGTTCAGATTCTTGCCGGGCACGTCCGGAACCTGATTGGGATCCATGGGTGCGATAATCTCCGGCGTGACCAGGATCACCAGCTCCGACTGCGAGCGCTGATAACGGATCGAACGGAACAAGGCCCCCAGCACCGGCACATCGCCCAGTCCGGGAACGCGCGACGAGAGCCCGCGCACCTCTTCCGACAGCAGACCGGCGATGGCGATCGTTTGCCCGTTGCCCAACTCGACCGTGGTCTCAGCCGTGCGTTGCGTCAGCCCCGGCACCACAAAACCCTGGAGTTGCACTGCGTTGGAGAAGTCGGTCTGGCTGACTTCCGGGCGCACCCTAAGGCGAATGCGCTGATGCGCCTGGACCAGGGGCGTGAAATTCAGGCGAATGCCGAATTCGCGGAATTCGATGGTGATGGCGCCGGCGGCGCTGCCGCCCTGCGGCACCGGTATCGGAAACTCGCCACCGGCCAGGAACGTGGCCGTCTCGCCGCTGATCGCGGTCAGGTTCGGCTCAGCCAGGACGTGCATCAGGCTGTTTTCGGCCAGGGCGCGCAGGAACACTTGCAGTTGCACGCGCGGAAAACCGAGCGAGAGCGTCGTCTGGCCGGAAATCGGGATACCGTCGGGACCCGTCAGGAACGGCAGGTTGGAGCGCACGTTCGCGCCCGCGGCCGCGCCGATGTTGATCGGGTTGATGCCGCCGATCTGATTGACGACGAACGCATCGCGGAAATTCTCGCCGGCCAGAAAGCCGTTAATGCCCAGTTCGCGGATCGCGGTGCGCGAAACCTCGGCCACGGTGCAGCGCAGCAGCACTTGCTGCTCGCCGCTGACCTGCAGGTGGTTCTGCACCACGGCCGTGCTGCGCCCGCCGGCGCTCGGCACGAACAGGTTGGCCAGCTCGACCATCCGCTCGGCCACGCGCGCCCCGCTGACCGTGCCGGTCAGCACGATGTTGCCCATCATCGGGTTGGCTTCGGCCTTCGAGAGCGGATCTACCTTGGCCAGCGCGGCGTTGAGCGCCCCCAGGTCCAGCTCGACCAGCACCTCGTAAATCCGCCGGCGGCTGTCCTGCGTCCAGAGCATGATCTGCGTCTGGCCGTAGCGCAGACCGGTGACCAGCACCTGGGTTGGGCTGACGACCTGCGCGAAGGCGATATCGCCGGCCACGGCCTGCACGCGATCGATCGGCACGGACGTGTCGATCAGCACGCTGCGATTGACCGGAATCGTGATGCGCTCGATGCCCTCCGTCATGTTGCGGACGGTGGCCTCGAAGCGCTTCTCCTCCGCAGCACCCGGCGGCGCGGCGGGCGCCTGGCCCAGGGCAGTGCCGGCTATAAGCAGCGCCAGCATAGGTCCGATAGGTCCCATAGGACCCATTCCGACGATTGGACGTTTTGGTGTTTGCACGGTTCTAAAAGCCTCCTTCATCATCGGGGTCCAGGTCGCGGTCGAGCGGATCGCGGCGCCCGGCGCCATCGCCCGCGGAGTTCGGCGGATAAGCGTTCAACTCATTCGGCTTCGCACCGCCGGGGCTGCTGCCAGCTTGCAGCATGCCAGTCGCCGTGGGCGTCAGGCCGTCGCCCGCGCTGAGCACCTTGAGCGACCGGTCGTTGGCGAACATGACGCGCAACGTCGAGGGTTTTTTCGGGGAATTGTTGATGACCATCACGGTATGCGGCACTTCGCCCTCCAAGGTCGGGGCAGCGACCGGGCTGCTCTTCTTGACGGGAGGCGTCACCGGTTGCGCGTCGGTCAGCGCCGACGGATCAGGTTTGGAATCACCGGTGAGTTCGCTCTCGCTGGCGCCGACCACGGGACCGGTGCGGATGTCGTCTTCCCCACGCATGGATAGCGTGATGCGACCTTTAGTCTGCGCCAGATGGATCTTGGCTACGTCGGCCTCGGCCACCAGCAGCGTGACGCTCTTGACGGCCTTGGCCGTTGCGCCTTCCTTGGAGTCGCCCAGTTCCTGTCCGACGGCCGCCACCTGGGCGCGCTGCAGAATGACCTGGCTGATGGTTTCGGGATTACGGCCCCGGCGCACATCCATCACCACCAGCACGTCCACCCAGTCGCCCGGCTTGAGCTGATAGGCCACACCCGTGACCTCATCGATCTTGACGGATACGGCCCGATATCCTTCCGGGATCTTCACCCCCAGGCCCGGCTTGGCTCCGACGGGTGCCAACATGCTGGTGAGAATCGGCGTGCCGGACGGGATGGATTTGGCCGTCACGCGCCCAACCACGTCCTCGATTTTCGTGAAGCGGTCGCTACCCAGCAGCGGCGTGTGCGGCGACTTGATGAGCTTGACCATGTCCTGGCCAACCAGCGAGGCCTGCTGAATGTCGGCGCTGGCCACGATCACGTCGATCTGGTCGGCATACGCCGAGCCGCCCTGCGCGCGTTTGACGACATCGATCACATACTTGATGGCCACGATGCCCACGCCCAGCCCCAATACCAGCGGAATAATCGCCCTGCCCTTCATGATGGTTCTCCTGATCAGTAGCCAGTAGCCAGTGGCCAGTTGCTCGTCACTGGCCACTGGCCACTGGCTACTGGCTACTGGCCACGGGTCTGCGGACCCGACTTACTTGGTATCGGACCTGACGGGGGTGGACTTGCGAAATGACTGGCAATGATTCTTGCGCCGGTGCGCTCCAGCGCGGACTCAAGATGCATCGCCGACGGGTCATCAAAAGCGCAGAGCCCGCCCGCGCTCGCAGGTCGGGCCCCGGGATTCATCCGTTATTATCGGTCGTGCTCGTGTACGCGGGGCGCGGACTAGGGCGTGACGCCTTCCTTGCGCATCGCGCAGTAACCCTGCAGGTTGTAATCGTGCGCACCAAAGAAACCGCCGAGCAGCGATACCTGATTGTACGGGATGGAAACCGTCACGGTTTCCGTCGGGTCGGCGACCGTTGCATGCGTCATCGTGACGCTGTAGCCGCTAATGTGTGCGGGGGTCATGACATTGCTCACGGCCGCCGTCACCTGCGTGTAGGGCGCGGTGGTCGTCTGCAGGACCGCCACGCGGCAGCCTTCGCGCGCCCCGTTCAACAGCGTCTGGCGCACCATGAAGACCCACCCGTATTCGATAATGCCGAAGAGAATCGTCAGCAGCAGCGGCAGCACGACGGCAAATTCGACCACCGCGGCCGCGCGACGCCTGATCCTGTTTACCCGCTTCATACTTGCACCATCCACCATTGGAAGACCACCCCTGCCAGCACGATCAGCGAGCCGATGGTCAGCGGCACGCCATAGGGCAAAAGCTGCGTAGTGTTCCCGAAGCTCTTGACCGAGCCGAACTCACCAAAGATCGTATCGCGGCTGCGGCACTTGACCAGGATCGTTCCGATGTTGACATACGCGGCGCGCAGCCGGCC
>DASXUA010000608.1:0-1768 GCA_036505095.1 Phycisphaerae bacterium | reverse complement strand
CGGGCGTCGAATGCCGCAAGGACGCGGGCGTGATCGACGAGCTGCCGGCGGCTTACAAGGACGTCGACGCGGTGCTCTCGGCACAGCGCGATCTGGTCGACGTCGTGAACACCTTGAAACAGGTGCTTTGCGTGAAAGGATAGACGATGCCTGCGCCGTTGCGCGGCGCATCGCAAGCTCGGAGAGAAGGGTTGTGGAACCGCTGGTACTGACCGTCGACATGTCGGGCCTGCCGCAGGCGTGGGTCGCGCTCGAGGACGCGATCACCTACCACGCCAAGCAGCTCGTCGCATGGTCGGTGGGCGACATCGTGCGCGAGTTCCGCGGCGGCTGGCAACGGAACGGTACGCGCTCGCGCATTGCGACCAAATCGATTCTCGCCATCAAGGGCACCATCCCCGGCGGTCATTTCCATACTCCAGGGCTTACCAACGCGCTGCTGTTCGCGCGCGACCGGCAGCTGTGCGGCTATTGCGGCCAGCGTTTCATGCTGCGCGATCTTTCGCGCGACCACGTGATTCCAGTCTCGCGCGGCGGCCGCGACGTGTGGACCAACTCGGTGACCGCGTGCCGTCGCTGCAACACCAAAAAAGCCAACCGCTCGCCGGAGATCGCGGGCATGCCGCTGCTGTACGTCCCGTACGTACCGAACCGGCACGAGCATTTCATCCTGCGCAACCGCCGCATCCTCGCCGATCAGATGGAATATTTGCTGGCCGGTGTGCCGCGGACCAGCCGTCTCTACGTCGCAGCTAGACTGTCGTAGCCCGGGTTGAGCCTGCAGGGCGATACCCGGGGCGGCGTCGCAAGGAAACGCCATCCCCGGGATTCGCTGCCGCTCATCCCAGGCTACAAACCAGCGCGGCGAGCCTCATTGCGGCACGCACGCGAAGACCATCGTATTGCCGTTGCCTTCGAACACCCATCCTGCCGCCAGCATCTGATTCAAGATCGTCAGGCTCGTCGTGTAGCGATGATTGGGCGCCCCGCCCATGCCGTTGTTGTAGGCCCGATAGAGCGGTATCGTGCCGCCGCTGCACAGACCGTTGGCGTCGGCAAGCTGGATGTAGAAGGCGATCGCCTCGTACTCCCAAGCTGCATGCAAAGCCGGGTCCGTCTGGACGAACGCACATTCGGTGGCGAACGGCGTGTAGAAGTGCGAGCTCCTCGGTGCAAAGGCGATGCTGAAGAAGCGACAGGTCGGAACGGCGGAAGCATTGCTTGCTGACGGCCATACGTTGAACGTCTGTCCGGTGCGTTTCCACGCGCCGCCAAAGGCGCCACCGTCCAACGCGGCGATCTCGGCCGCGAATGAAGTCATAAAGTAGAAATTCCAGACGTCGTAGTAATACTCCACCGCGACTCCCGCCTGGGGTGGTGGCGGAGCTGCAGTCACCGAGCCGGAATCGCCGGCGAAGTTGATCGCCACGTTCTGGACGACCACTAGGTTGTGATTGATCGCGCTCGTGCCGTCGATTGGCAGCGCCGTGTAAGTCACCTGATCGACGCCGGCGTAATTGAGCGTGCCGCTCGTCAGCGGAAGGAAGCCGTTCGGAATCACGTAGTCCGGCGTGACCAGGCCAAGCGCCGCGAAGCCCTGCGTGGCGATGAGAACATACGTGAACCCGGTGGGCATGGGCGTGCCGCCATAGCCTCCCATCGAGGCGCCCGGCAGGTCTTTGTTGAAAGTGTAGGTCTGGGTCGTGCCGCCTTGCGTGCTGGTTAAGGTATGGCCTGCCAGAAAATGCTCGTTGTTGTTGCCCGCAAC
>DASXUA010000607.1:0-2351 GCA_036505095.1 Phycisphaerae bacterium | reverse complement strand
CCCGGAACGCCGCGATCGCCGCGGTCATCGATTCGGGGTAGCTGCCCTTGTAGATGGGCACGACCTTATAGTCCTTCTGGCTGGCGTTGAAGCCGTTCGCGATGTCGTTCACCCTGTCGTTGAGCGCACCGGTCATCGAATGCCACCATTGGATCTCGGTGACGGCTTGCGCCTGCGCGGCGAGGCCGAAAAGCGCGGTGAACAGCACCGCACGTAGCCCGCCGAGTTTGCCGTAGTGCATCTTTCCTCCTCGTTGGATGATTTGCGAATCCTAGGCCTGCCCGGTGACGATTCTATTGCAAACGGGTATTCCTGTGCTGCTCGGGCGGCTGAAACGACCGTGGATTATGCGCCGCGCCGTCGGGCGCCGCAAACCGTTCCGGCGCTGCTGCCGTCAGGCTAGAATCATCGTCGCTCGTTTGGTCTCGTCATCGACAACCGTCCCGGCGCCGACGGCACTATCGGCGCGGATCTGGTCGCCAAGAGCGCGCCGGATGGCTACGCGATCCTCGACGCTATCCGGCGCGCCGTCTGCCTGTCGATCGGCGTTCGTCTACAATGGCACTCTCGTTCACCGGAAGCCCCATGTCCGCCTCCCCCGCCACCGCGCTTTCCACCGAGCCCGTCCGTCGGCCGGCCGCAGAAAGCCACGCCGCCGCGCTTCCTGTCACGCGCGCGATGTTCAACGACCTGATGGTGCCCTGCTACGCACCCGCGGACTTCGTGCCCGTCCGCGGCGCCGGGTCGCGCGTCTGGGACCAGCAGGGCCGGATGTACATCGACTTCGCCGGCGGCGTCGCGGTCACTTCGCTTGGCCATTGCCACCCGGCCATGGTGAAGGCGCTGACCGAGCAGGCACACACGCTCTGGCACGTATCGAACTGGTTGACCAACGAGCCGGCGCTGCGACTCGCGAAAAAGCTCGTCGATGCGACCTTCGCCGAACGAGTGTTCCTTTGCAACTCCGGCGCCGAAGCCAACGAGGCTGCGCTCAAGCTCGCGCGTCGTTACGCGCACGATCACTTCGGACCGGAAAAATTCCGGGTGATCTCCACGCTCAATGCATTCCACGGCAGGACGTTGTTCACCGTCTCCGCAGGCGGACAGGCGAAATACTCCACAGGCTTCGGACCGCCGCCGACCGGCTTCACTCACATCCGCTACAACGACATCGCCGGTCTCGAGGCCGCATTCGCGGAGGAAGGCGGTGACGACGTCTGCGCGGTAATCCTCGAACCGATGCAGGGCGAAGGCGGAATGATTCCGGGCACGCCGGAATTCCTGGCCGCTGCGCGGCGGCTTTGCGACGAACACGACGCGCTGCTCATCTTCGACGAGATTCAGAGCGGCATGGGCCGCACCGGCGCGCTGTTTTCGTACATGCAGAAGGGCGTCGTTCCGGACATACTGACGAGCGCCAAGGGACTGGGCGGCGGTTTCCCCGTCGGGGCGATGCTGACGACGACCGAAATCGCGAGCGCATTCTCCGTCGGCATCCACGGCACGACCTTCGGCGGCAACCCGCTCGCCTGCGCCGTCGCCGGCGCAGTATTGGACGTCATCAACACGACCGAGGTGCTCGACGGCGTGAAGGCACGGCACGCGCTGTTCATGGAAGGCTTGCGCACCATCAATGCGCGGCGCGAGGTCTTCCTCGACATTCGCGGCGAAGGTGTGTGGCTCGGTTGCGAGCTGGCGGAGCGCTGGCAGGGCAAGGCAATGGACGTCGTGCGTGCCGCTGCCGAAGCGGGGCTGATCGTGCTCGTCGCCGGGCCCGACGTCGTGCGCATCGCGCCTTCGCTCGTCATCAGCCTCGACGAAATCCTGGAAGGCCTCGCGCGACTGGAAACGGCGCTGGGCAAATCGCTTACCTAGGAGCCTGTCGGGCTTGCTCTCACGTATGCGTTGCTGGCCAAACGGCGATGAATGCAAGGCGCTTGGCGCAGCGAATAGCTTGGCCTATTCGCAAGCCGAGCAACGCCGCAGGCGCGCCGTTTGGCCGCAACCCGCAGGGACGGGGCGCTTTGGGGGCATTCCGTTGTTGCCGGCCGCTGGCAGTGGGCTGGCACTGCGGCGCGGCCGGCGCCTAGGACTGCCTCCCAAAGCGCCGCCGTCGCATACGCGATAGTAAGCCCGACAGGCTCCTAGGCCTTATTGTGGTGCCGCTGTGCGACCGCATGCCAAACAAGACCGACGGCGATCAAAGCCAGGCCGATCAGCCAAGTCTGCGGCTCGACCCAGAAGGCAAGGAACAGGCATGCTGCCAGTCCCACGACGGCGATCCACCGCGGATAGCGCCGCTGCGTGGCCGGTAGCTTGAGTGCGGCCCAATTAGTCAGCGCGTAATAGAT
>DASXUA010000606.1:0-9916 GCA_036505095.1 Phycisphaerae bacterium | reverse complement strand
CATCCGCGGCACAAGCGGGTGCTCGAACTCGCGGCCGAGAAGGCGGGTTGGGCCAAACCGTTGGGCGACGGTCGTGCGCGCGGCATTGCCATGCACGAATCGTTCGGCAGCTTCATCGCGCAGGTGGCCGAAGTGTCGGTCTCCCGAGAAGGCCGGGCGCGAGTGCATCGCGTGGTCTGCGCCATTGACTGCGGGCCGACCGTGAACCCGGATACCATCCACGCGCAGATGGAGGGTGCGGTGGTCTTCGGTCTGACCGCCGCGCTTTACGGCGAGATTGGGTTTGAAAATGGACGGGTGGTGCAGCGGAATTTTCACGACTATCCGATGCTGCGGATGAATGAAGCCCCGCTGGTCGAGACGCACATTGTGTCGAGTGTCGAAAAGATGGGCGGGGTCGGCGAACCGGGCGTGCCACCCAGCGCGCCGGCCGTTTGCAATGCGATCTTCAGCCTGACTGGCAAACGCATCCGCCGGCTGCCGATTCGGCCTGAGGAGTTGAGAACATAACATCATGTCTGCCTGCGCGCGTCGTCAGAACCCCCCACGCAAGTGGGGGGTGACGTGCGGGGAAATAACACGGGCGCACCTCACCCCGCCCTCGCGGGCGGCGGTCAGAACCCCCACGCGAGTGGGAGGTGACGTCGGGAGGTAATCGTGGGCGCAAGTCACCCGGCCCTTGCGGGCCGGGTTCTCAAGCGGGACCTGTCATGATTCGAACCATTGCGTATCTCACCTCCGCCATCGTTGTCCTTTCGTTAGCTGCCTTCGCTCAGCAATCCGAGCGGAAGGCGCAGAGCGGCGGTCCGCGCGATCGACAAACGACTTCGGCTCCGGCGCGGAAGGACGATGCGGCCGCACGCAAGGCGTTCCTGGCGGCTTACCCGGTTTTCATGCATGGTCGCTGCCTGAACTGCCATCCGGCCGGCGATGTCCCGTTGCAGGGTGATGACAGTCATCTGCACCTTCAGAACGTCAAGCGCGGGCCGGACGGGCGCGGGAAATATGCGTTGAAATGCGCCGACTGCCATCAGGACGCCAATCTGCCCGGCGAGAACATGCCGCCCGGACATCCGAACTGGCACCTGCCGCCGCCGGAAACGCGCATGGTGTTTGAAGGCAAGTCCGCGGGCGACCTGTGTCGCCAGCTTAAGGATCTGCAGCAGAACGGCGGGAAGACGCTGGACGAGATTCTACATCACGTCGCGGACGATTCGTTGGTGGGCTGGGGCTGGAATCCGGGTGACGGTCGAACGAAGCCGCCGCTGCCTCGCGAGGAGTTCGCGCATCATGTGCATGAATGGATCGAGAACGGCGCGGCGTGTCCGGATTAGACAATCCCGTTAGCAGGACCAATCGCTTAGCGGAATCGGCATCGCCGTTCGCACGGGCAAACAAAAAGCCGTTTGCCCCTGCCACCCAAACTCCACCCCATTGACTTGCGCGCCGCCATGCCGCACGTTGCGCAAGAATGCTCTACCGGGCGCTGCGGCCGCTGCTGTTTCAACTCGATCCCGAGCGCGCGCACCGCATTGCACTGCGCGCGATGTCGTCACTCGCGCGCCGGCCTGGCTTGGCGCGCTTCGTTCACCGCACGCTCGCACGGCCAGCACGTTTCCCGGTCGAAGCACTTGGGCTCTGTTTTCCCAATCCCATTGGGCTGGCGGCCGGCTTTGACAAGGACGGTGAGGCGCCGCTGGCCTGGTGGGCGCTGGGCTTTGGATTCATCGAGTTGGGCACGGTCACTCCGCGGCCGCAGCCCGGCAATCCGCGGCCGCGCATGTTCCGTGATCCGGCGCGCGGCGCGCTGATCAACCGCATGGGCTTCAACAATATCGGAGCTGACGAAGTGGTCGCGCGTCTCGACGAAATGGAGCGCGCCGGGCGCCGTCCACCGATTCCGATCGGGATCAGCGTTGGCAAGAACAAGGACACGCCGTTGGAGCGCGCCGCAGATGATTATCGCGATGCGGCGGCGGTGCTCGCGCCGCATGCCGATTTCCTCACGATCAACGTCAGTTCGCCGAACACGCCGGGCTTGCGCGAACTTCAGCAGGCCGAATCCATTCATGCCATCGTCGCGTCCGTGCGCATCGCCGCGCCTGCCAAACCGGTGCTGATCAAGATTGCCCCTGAGCTGAGTGGTGAACCGCTCAAGGAAGTGCTGGACGCGGCGCTCGCGGCGGGTGTTTCAGGAGTTATCGCGACCAACACGCTGTCGACGGCCGAAACGCCGGGTGTCGAACCAGGCGGTCTCAGTGGCCGTCCGTTGCACGCGACCGCCGTCGCCCGTGTCCGTGAAATCATCGCACGCGTCGGCTCGGCGGTGGCCGTGATCGGCTGCGGCGGGATCGATGACGCCGACTCATGCCGTGCATTCCTGGATGCCGGCGCCCGGCTGGTCCAGTTGTACACCGGGCTGGTCTACCGCGGTCCGTTTCTGGCGGCGCGCCTCAGCCGCGCGCTCGCGATGAGCGAAACTCAATCTGCGCCGCCGCATTGACCGGCCGGCGCGATCTCCGCACAATCTGGCAGTAACGCAGCTCACACGCCTGTGGCTCGCAGGAGAACCGGTTTGGCAGACGAACCCGAGCGCAACCCACTGGCGCCGATGGCGCCGCCGACGCAGGCCGGTCCGCTCGGCGGACCACTCCGGCCGGCCGGCTGGCCCACGGCGATCGGCATCATCGCCATCATCCTGGGCATTCTGGACCTGTTGGGCGGGTGCATGAGCGCGGCCTCGCCCTTCATGATGAACTCGATGAAGGGCTTGATGCCGGCGGGCTACACGATTGAGTACACGCCGCGCCTGATCGCGTGGACGGTGGGGATGTCGATCCTGCTGATGATCCTCGGGGGCGTGCTGCTATCGGCGGGGATCGGGCTGCTCCAGCGCCGCGCCGGCGCGGTGCGGACGGTCCGCGCCTGGGCCGTGGCCAAGATCCTGCTGACGCTCGTCACGGTGCCCGTGAGCTACTCCATCCAGCAGACCATGTTCGAGTCGATGCGTCAGCAGGGAATGTCGCCCCCGGGCTTCGCCGGATTTTTCGCGGTGCTGGGGCCGCTGTCGATCGTGCTCGGCCTCGCCTGGGCGTGGGCGTTTCCCGTCTTCGTGTTGATCTGGCTGGCGCGCGGCAGCAGCAAGGCCGAAATCGCCAAATGGATGTGAGTCGATGCGCTGCAAGACGTGCGAGTATCGCCTCTGGAACCTCACCTCGCGCCAATGCCCGGAGTGTGGCACGCCCTTTCGCCCCAGTGAATACGAGTTCGTGCCCAACAGCGTGCAGTTCTGTTGCCCGCATTGCGGGCAGGCGTACTACGGCACGAGTGCCAAGGGGCATCTGGTCCCGATCGAATTCGACTGTGTGCGCTGTCAGCGGCATATCCACATGGATGAGGTGGTCCTGCTGCCGACCGCCGGCGTGGAGGAGGAACAGACTGGCGCCGAGCGCATGCCCTGGCTCGACCGAAAAAAGATCGGCGGTTTGCGCGCCTGGCTGGCCACGGTCGGCAAGGCCCTGGTCGCACCGGGGCGGCTGATGAAATCCGTCCCCGAGCAGAGTTCGATCGGTCAGGCGCTTTGGTTCGCCGTACTCACCCAGTTCCTGGTGATGCTGGTTTTCGCGGCGCCTTTCCTGGTGCTCACGCTGGGATTCGTGGCTGCTGGAGCCGGCGGGGCTTCGGGCCGGGGCATAGCCGCGAGGATGGGATTCGTGTATGCGGTACTCGCCCTGGGCGGCTTCGTGCCGATGCTGATCTTCATGGCGGCGTGGATCCTGACGGTTCACGTCTTGCTGAAGATCACCGGCACGACGGCCGGCGGCGTGCGACGCACCGCGCAAGCCATCTGCTACAGTTCCGGAGCGAACGTTCTAACGGCCGTGCCGTGCATCGGGGTGTATTTCGGCTGGATCTGGTGGGTCATCAGCGCTGTGATGATGGTCAAGGAGCGCCAGAAGGTTCGCGGCGCGCGGGCGGCCCTGACGGTGCTCGTGCTCCCGGTCTTCTTGCTGGCGGGCGTGATGGGCTTGTATGCCTGGGCCATCACGACGAGCATGAGGACCGCTGCGACGCTCGCGTCCATGCCGGCATCCGCGTTCGCAGCCACGGGCGAGCCGGCACAGGTACAGCGTGTTCTCGATGGTCTTCTGAACTATGCCCGCGCCCATAACGGCCGCGGACCGCCGCACGCCATCGAATTAGCCGCCGGAGACGGCGCAACCCTGACTCCGCTGGACTTCGTCGCGGCGCAAACGGGCACGTCGACCGCCAAAGTGCCGGTCGCGGGAATGACCCTCGATCAGTTCATGGCGCTGGAGCGCTACGAAGAGCGCGCGGCAGTCCAGAAGGCGGCCGACTCGCTGCCGCCCGGCACCAGTGCCTATCGCCTGGGCGACTATGTCTTCACTGATCCGGGGATGGACCTAGCGCACGCCGCGCCGCAGCTCTGGGTAGTGATCCTTTCGCCCGATCCCGATTCGAACCCGACGCGCGCCAGCAACGGCTGGATGATCGTGGGACAGGCGAACGGCACGACGCAAACGCTGCCGGCGCAAATGTTCCCGATAAGTCTCGCCGGGCAGAATGCGATTCGCGCGCAGCATGGTCTGAACGCCTTGCCCGATCCGGCGACGATTGTCCATGACCGACCGGCGACAGCACCGAAATAGAGGCTGGCCAAATGGCATGCGATATTGGACATTGTGGCCGCGCGCCGCTAGAATCGGCTCGTGTCGGCAGGCATGCGTATACAAGCTCGAACGGGCAGGCGCAGCGCGTCGCCGGGTCACAGCCTCGGGCTGACGGTGCGCGACGCCATTGGCCTGGATGAGCAGGTGCGCGCGGGTTTTCCGTTCCGCGCTCTGGAGCGCTTTCGGCGGGCCAGCGGCTTTTCGGCCGGCCGGATCGCTGAGGTGGTGCGCATTCCGCCGCGCACGCTGGCGCGGCGCCGCGCCGGCGGCAAGCTGCGGCCGGAGGAATCCGAGCGGCTGCTGCGCGTAGCGCGTGTGTTTGAGCAGACGGTCGAGTTGTTCGACGGCGATGTGAACGCGGCGCGCGGCTGGCTGATGCGCGCCCGCAAGGCCTTGGGCGGACAGACGCCGCTGGGTCTGGCGCAGACGGAAATCGGCGCCCGCGCGGTGGAGGACCTGATCGGCCGTCTGGAGCACGGGGTCTTTACTTGAGCACCACCGCCTGGCGCATTTACCGGCGCCGGCACGCGCGCGTGGCTTTCACCGGCGAAGGTGCCCGTCGTTTCGGCGGGCGCTGGAACAGTCCCGGAAATGCGCTGATCTACACGGCGGAGTCGCGCGCCCTGGCCGCGTTGGAGATGCTCGTGCATCTGGATGCTCCCGAGTTGCTGAAGAAATACGTGATCTGCGGCATCACGTTTGATGAAGGGCTGGTCCGTCAGGTCGGCGCGCGTGAATTGCCAAGCGGCTGGAACCGCAATCCACGTTCACCGCGCACGCGCCAGATCGGCGACCACTGGATCGTGTCGCGCACGTCGGCCGTGTTGCAGGTGCCTAGCGCGATTGTTCCAACAGAAAGCGTGTTCCTGTTCAATCCTGCGCATGCGGATTTCGGCACGATTCGAATCGGCGATCCGGAGCCATTTCGGTTTGATCGTCGTTTGAGCGAGTGATGGTGCTAAGATTTAACGGATCGCGGAACGCACACATGCAAACAGTACCTGTGGCCAATGGTGGTGCAACGGAGTATCTGCTGCTGGATGACCAGCACCTGCTGGCGCAGTGCGAGGTGCATACGCATCGGGTGCATGGACCGGGCGGGCAGCATCGCAACAAGACCGAGTCGGCCGTGCGGCTGCGGCATCGGCCGACGGGTGTCGTCGTGACGGCCTCTGAGCGGCGCTCGCAGCACCAGAATCGCGCCAACGCCGTCGAGCGCCTGCGCGAGGCCTTGGCGCTGCAGGTGCGGCGCGCGATTGATGTTCAGAACGGGCCGCTGCGTCCGTCGGGTTTCTTTTGCGCTTGCCTGACACCCGAGGGGCGGCTGCGCGTCAGCCAGCGGAATGAGCGCTATCCGCTGGTGGTTGCGGAGGTGCTGGACGTTCTCGCTGCGCTGCAGACGCGCGTTTCAGATGCGGCCGCGACGCTGGGGTTGACCACGGCCAATCTCGTCGCTTTCATTCAGGCCGACGAGAAACTCTGGAAGCGGGTCAACGAGATGCGCGCCGCCAGCGGGCAAAAGCCGCTGCGGTAGTAGCGCCGGCATCTCGCCACGGCGAGTCTGCGACTTGCCGGCATGTACCGCCGGCTTCCAGCCGGCTTGCAGAGCCGCGACGCGTCAGCGAGCGTACGAGCGGCTCGCGTGATGTGAACGTTACACGACGCTCCCTTACGGTCGCGGTTCTGAACCGCGACGGTCAGCGAGCGGTTGCCGCGGCAGCCATACGGGGTACGCATGCGCAAGGCGACACGACGAAAAACGGTGAAGCGGCGCGCGGTGGATCGTCGGCATCAGGCGCAGACGATGCCGTCAGTCTCGTGCGCCGTGATCACCGTCAGCGATTCGCGCACGCCGCAGGATGATTTCGGCGGCCAGTACATTCGCGACGCGCTGCGGGCCGCCGGCCACGAAATCCATGCCTATGAGATCATGCGTGACGAGCTAACGATGATCACGGAACGGCTACGGCAGCTCATCGAGGACCGGTCCTGCATGGCCGTGGTGCTGACCGGCGGGACGGGCCTGGCGCCGCGTGACCAGACGTTCGAGGCCGTCACGCTCCTGTTGGAGAAGACGCTGCACGGTTTCGGCGAGTTGTTCCGGATGCTGAGCTTCGAGCAGATTGGGCCGCTGGCGATGCTGTCGCGGGCCGTCGCAGGCGTGGCCGGCGACACGCTGATCTTCTCGCTGCCCGGCGCGCCGGCGGCCGTCGAGCTGGCGATGCAGGAACTCATCCTGCCGACGCTGAACCACGCCGTCGCGCTGATCCGCGGAACGGCCATCGATCGCGGAGGTGGACGCTGAGACGCTGAGAGACTGAGAAATTCTGAGCGGCGGGAACAGAAGCCGGCCACCGTTGACGATTCGTTCGTGTGGCCTATACTCTTGGGCGTAATCGCCCCCATCGTCTAGAGGCCTAGGATATCAGGTTCTCATCCTGAAGACAGGGGTTCGAGTCCCCTTGGGGGTATCGCAGTCAGGCGGACCGGAAGGGCGCCCCAGGCGCCGCGCGCCGCGAGCGACTGACGAAATCCGTCCTGATGCGGCGTTCCCCATCAATTCGCGCCAACGCGACTTGTACCAATTCGCAGACCGAAAAGTGCAAAACACGGCTTCCATTGTGGTCGATTTGGTACTAAACTGGTCAATGAACGCTCGGGGCGGTTGGATTCCGGCCCCGAAAGCCTGGAGCGCGCATGCCGACTGGGACCTTGGACATTTCAGATGCCCGCAAGCAGCTCAATACGCTCGATAGGCGCTTGCGCGAGCATCGGGTTATCTACATCACGCGCCACAACAAACAGGCCTTTGTGGTAGTCGATAGCGAGTATTTCTCGGCCCTCTTGGAGACGCTCGAAGTGCTGGCTGATCCGGAGGCGATCCGGATGCTTCAGGAAAGCATCGCCGACATCCGCGCCGGCCGCCTGCACGATCATGAGGACGTCAAACGAGAACTTCTGTGAAGGATCGCCGGCGTTTTGTCGTTCAATGGACTGAGACGGCGAAGAAAGGCCTGGCGAAGCTTCCGCCCAAGGTGCGGCGCGGTCTGCTCGAAAAGGCGGACGCGTTGACTCAAGGAGATACCAGCAACGCCAAACCTCTGGTCGGCGCGCTGCAGGGGTATTACCGGATCGCGTATAGTCGTTACCGCGCTATCTACACCCAAATTGAAGAGCGCCGGCCGAAAGGTGATTCACTCATCACCATTCGCTTTCTCTTCGTCGCGGCCGGCATACGCAAGGAAGGGGACAAGCGTGATATCTACAACTTGGCCCTGCGCCTGATTCGTCTGGGGGTGCTGGATGATGTGCGCGAATCCAGCCGCGATGCTCCCGAGGAGCAGGCTTAGTCACTCATTGCTTCGGTTCGAGTCCCCTGAACACGTCAGCTCCTGCCCGCAGATGCTGCGGGCTTAAGCCCAAGCCCGTGGCCGTGGAACGGCTGGCCTTTCAGCCCGCTGCCCGCCACGGCCGGTAAACTGGCGAGGAAGCCCTGTGAACAGGGCTCGGCAGAGAATCCATCCTGTCTTGTCAAGGACCGCGGCGCAGTTCGCGACCGGGGGCGTCGTTTACACGTGGCCGAGGCGGCCGTTAGATTATCTAACGGCTCGCCAGTTCGGCTTTGGACTGGCGGCGTTGAACCCGTGCCTGGCGCGGGCCGGGCGGGGAAGGCATCCTATACGAACGAGAACTTTGCATGCGCAGCTTGTGCGTTTTGCTGAGCGGCACGGCGCTTGCGGTCTGCGCGTCGTGCACGGACGTGCGACTCGCCCGCTATCGGGATGAGCGCCTGCTGAACCAATACCATTACGCGCTCGGCGAACAATACGTCGATGTCGGCGGGTTACGGCTCTGTTATCAGGAGCAGGGGGTCGGTGAGCCGGTGCTGATCCTGCCGGGGTTGGGGACGTCGATTGACTTCTGGCAGCTCAACGCTCCGGTTTTGGCCGAGCGCTTTCACGTGCTGGCGCTGGATCTGCCCGGCTTCGGTAAATCGGACAAGCCGGATGCTTCATATGACCTGGCGGAGATTTGCGAGCGCATTGTGGCGTTTCTGGATGCCAAGGGGCTGCAGCGCGTCAGCATCATTGGCGGCTCGATGGGCGGCCATATCGGGCTGCTGCTGGCGCTGAGTCATCCGGAGCGCGTCGACAAACTCGTCATGATGGGGTCCACCGGCGATTGGCCCAGTCCGGGCCCGCTTCTGAACCTGGCGCTGACGGCGCTGTGGAACGACACGCTGGTGACCGACTATTTCCGCAGCGCCTGGCCGGGAATCTACGCGCGCATGTCGCTGCGGCAGACGCCGATGACCCAACGCCTGTTCCGGTATCAGATGGCTAATCGGGTCGACGCGCGCCGCTTCGCGGCGGAAGGCCGCGCCGCGGCCCGGGCGCTGCGCAGCATTTTCTATTCGTCCTGCCGCGACCGGCTCGGCGAGGTGCAGGCGGAGGTCCTGCTCATCTGGGGCGAAGCGGATCACATACATGGCGTGGACGATGCGCGTTACTTTCACGAACATCTGCCTCATTCGCAACTCGTGATTGTGCCCCAAGCGGCCCACGAGGTGATGATCGATCAGCCCGAGGTGTTCAATCGGATTGTGGCAGCGTTTCTGCACGGGGGCGACGGCGAATTCGAGGCGTCAGGATCAAAGATCGCATCACAGCGACCGGCCGGATGACGGCCGCACGGGCTGAAGCCCGTGCACGTCCGATCACGGCGATGCGCTGCCGACCGGCTTGTAATCAACGCCCAGCTCGTGGAACAGAAAGGCGTAGATGTCGACGTATTGCTCGATGCGCTCGTTCAGCGAGCTGCCGATGCCGTGTCCGGCGTTGGCGCTGGTGCGCAGCAGAATAGGGGCATTCGACGACGTCGCAGCTTGCAGACGGGCGGTCATCTTGCGCGAGTGATACGGATCGACGCGCGGATCGTTCTGACCAGTGATGAAGAGCACGGCCGGATACGCAGTGTGGTCCGCGACGCGCTGATACGGTGAGTAGGCCAGCATGGCGCGGAACTGGTCGGGGTTCTTGACGGTGCCGAACTCGGTCACGTTGAAGGCGCCGTTGGGCGTCTGCTCGACGCGCAGCATGTCGTAGATGCCGACCGAGGAAACGACCGCTTTGCACAGGTCGGGATGCTGCGTCAGCATGGCGCCCATCAGCAGGCCGCCATTGCTGCCACCCATGATGGCCAGTTTGTCGCGCGACGTGTAGTGG
>DASXUA010000605.1:0-5862 GCA_036505095.1 Phycisphaerae bacterium | reverse complement strand
TCGCTGCTCTGTCCGTGCGCGTAGAGCATGGTATCAAGCGGAATCACGCCTTCGACCGGGCCGACAATGATGACCGGCCGGCAAGGATCGACCTGCAGGTCGGCGCTGACCCTCGCAGATGCGAGCGCCGTCGCCGCCAGCCCAGCCATCAGCAACGACCGATAATCGAGGAGAGTCTTCACCGCGCCGCCCTCCTATCCGGGATTTGATTCGTTCGTGCGCAGTGAAAGTAGCTCGGTGTCACTGACCGGTCAAGAAAAAAATCCGCTGCTGCTCGCAAAGTGCGGACCGTGCTGGACTTACGTCCTCATAACTGTCTGCTGATCTCCGAGTTCCGCGAACCGTTCTTGATGCCCGCGGAGGGAGCACATGCCTTTGCTCGGGCTCCGTCTGAATCGCCCGTGCGGCGCGCCTATCGTCGAGTGGAGGAGGGAAGGACCATGTCATCTTCGGGAGGCGAGCGGGCGCGCTCCGCGCCTGTGGTACAGTCTGAAGACGTCGGATTCACGCCGCGGGAATGCGAGCGGATTTACCGCAACATGATTCTCGGAGAGCTGCGCAACGGACCGCTGTCGGCCGTCCGGCGGGCGCGTTTGCTGCATTATGCCGCCAAGCTGCGCCTTTCCCCGGCCGAGGCGGCGCAGCTCATGGACGAGGCCCGCGCCGCTCATGAACGTGCGTCGGAGGCGCAGCCGGCGAGCGGGCTGCAGTCGGCCGGCGAAGGGATGAGCGCTCACGTCAGAATCCTGATTGGCGTGGGGCTGTTGGCCGCCATCGCAGCCATTCAGTACGCGTCTCGGCTGTACCTCAGCAGCCGGTAGGATCGCTGTGACGCAAGATTGGACGCCGAGGCGCCGCGGACGCCGAGAGGTCTTTCACTTCCTCTTCTCAGCGACCTCAGCGTCTCTGCGTCAAACCCCTCCTTCATCTCATGCCCGCGCTGTGGTACGCTTGCGCGCAGCCGCGCCGCGTCGGCGCTGTGGAGAACCGCATGCCACGCGTGTTGCAACGCCGACCGTTCGTTCTCGTCGTCCGCGACGGCTGGGGTTCCAATCCCCATCCCGAGTGGAACCACGCCAACGCCGTCTACCTGGCGAAGAAGCCGATCGACGACAAGCTGATGGCTGAATATCCGCACGTCCTGATTCATACCAGCGGGGAAAATGTCGGGCTACCGGCGGGCATCATGGGCAATAGCGAGGTCGGCCATCAGAACATCGGGGCGGGCCGCGTGGTCGATCAGGAGATCCTGCGGATATCGCGGCGCATCCAGGACGGCAGCTTCTTCGCCAATGAGGCGCTGCGCGGGGCGTACGAGTTTGCGCGCCGCCACAACGGCAGCGTACACATCATGGGCTTGTGCTCCGACGCGGGCGTGCATAGTGCGCTGGAGCATCTCTATGCCTGCGTCGAACTCGGCAAGCGGCTGGGCTTTCCGGGCGAGCGCATCTTCGTGCACGCCTTTGGCGACGGCCGCGACTCGCCGCCGCAGAGCGGCATCGACTTTATCCGGCAGGTTGAGGCGAAACTCGCCGCCATCGGCGCCGGCCGCGTGGCCTCCGTCATCGGCCGCTATTATGCGATGGACCGCGACAACCGCTGGGATCGCGTGGCCGCAGCCTATCGCATGCTGACGCGCGGCGAGGGGCATCGGGTCGGCGGCGCGGTCGAGGCCTTTCAACGCTATTACGAGCACGCGACTGAGCCATCGCGTGCCGGCGACGAGTTCATCGAGGCCACGGTGATCGTACCACCTGGGTCGGATGGCCCCGCGATTGTCCACGACGGTGACGGCGTGATCTTCTTCAACTTCCGCGGCGATCGGCCGCGCGAGTTGACCAAGGCGTTCGTGCTGGACGATGCTGCGTGGCAAGGACTTGGAGCGCGTAATGACAAGTCCCTGGGCTTTGATCGCGGACGCAAGCTCGATCTGTACTACGCGACCATGACGGCCTACGAGGAAGGCCTGCCGGTACACGTCGCCTTCGCCAAGCCGCCGAAGCTGAAAAACATTTTCGGCAGCTACCTGTCCGACCTCGGTCTGCGGCAGTTCCGCTGCGCCGAGACGGAGAAATACCCGCACGTCACGTTCTTCTTTAACGACTATCGCGACGAACCGTTTCCCGGCGAAGAGCGCCTGCTGGTGCCCTCGCCGCGCGACGTGAGCACATACGATCAGAAGCCAGAAATGTCAGCCGAGCCCGTGACCGACGAAGTCGTCGCACGCATCAAGTCCGGTGAGTACGATGCGATCATCGTCAACTATGCCAACGGCGACATGGTCGGCCACACGGGCAATCTCAAAGCCGCCATCGCCGCCGTCGAATGCGTTGACGGCTGCGTCGGCCGGCTGGTGGACGCAACGCTCGCAGCCGGCGGCGCGCTCATCGTGACGGCCGATCATGGCAACTGCGAGCAGATGATCGATCCGGCCACCGGCGGCCCGCACACGGCCCACACGACCTACGACGTAGAGCTGATCGTCATCGATCCGCGCCAGCGCGGAAAGAAGCTGCGCACGGGCGGCCGGCTCGCGGATGTCATCCCCACCGGACTGGCGCTGATGGGGCTCTCGCAGCCGGGGGAGATGACCGGCCAGCGATTGCTATAGGGCAGGTCAGCGCACGCCACGTTTAGCCGCAATCCCGAAGGGATGCGCTGCGGTCGCCGTGCACCTTACGCGTGGTGCCGGCTCACGATTCCGAAGTGTGGGGCCTATTTGTACGAGTGGGCTCCCATCGCCCGTCGCAGCGCGGGCCTTCGGCCCTGCGGCTAAATTTGGTGACATCGCGGGCTGCCTCCGCACCTATGGGCCGGTGAACGCGTTAAGGAATGCGCGCACGTCGCGCAGGTCCACGTCTTCATCGGTGTCGAAACGGAAGGCCATGCACTCGATTTGCGGCTGGTCGACGCCCGGCCCGCTCAAACAGCCCGCCAGCGCGGCGTAATCGATCAGACTCACGTGCCCGTCGAGATTGACGTCGCCCGAAGTGCACACAGCCGTGTAGAGGCTCGCCGGCGCGGGATAGGGATCGGTAAACAGCGTCCCATCCGTCGTGGCGGCGCTGATGTAGTACGTCAACGATCCGCTGCACGTTCCGGCCGGCAGGAAACCGAGATATTCCGAACCGCTGGGCACCAGTGCGGAGGTGCTGAACGCTTCGCCGCCAACGCTTACGTGCAGTTGCGGGCTGCCGGTTTGCAACGTTCCGACGACCTGTTCGATCGCCACGTGCAGCGTCGCGCCGCCGGCTGGGTTGATCTGCGTCACCGCGCCGTATGGATACGAGAACACCAGTAATTTACAGGTGAGCGCTGCCTGCAGCGTGGGAAACGTGATCGGCGTGCCGCCGTTGCTGTCGTTCGGACCGCCGCAGCCGGAGTGCGTATGGATGCCGATCGTGCGTCCGGCGCGGGATTCGATGATGGGCGATCCGGAGTTACCGCCGGTGGTGTCGACCTGGTGCCGCAGCGATGGATAGCACGAGCCGGGGACCATGATGAAATTCACCAGCGGTCCGTCGCCGCGCTGCTCGACCTGATTGTTTACGCCGTCGTCGACCCCATAGCCGTAGATGGTAAGGGGCTGCGGGAAGGGCATGGGAATGCTGGTCGCCAGCGGAATGTACGCATGCTGCGCCTGAATCGGAAGCAACCCGGTTTGAGTATTCGGCAGGCAACGGAAGTGAAACCAATCATCCCCCAGGCTGCTACAGGGCGGCGGGACCTGTTCGGAAACCCGGCTGGCCGGATCGATCATGTATTGATCGGATGGCGGCGGATGCTGGATGGTCCCGCTCGGCAATGACGGCGGAACATTGAACTCCACCATGTTATTCGGCGCATCGCAGTGGCCAGCCGAAAGCATGCAACCGCCCGGGGCGTAGATGCTCGCCGTGCATCCGCCCGGCATCATGCGTGCGACCGCGGGATGATTCAGTGGCACGCGATCATCGGTCGGGCCGCAGATGGTGAGCGTTTCGATGAATGGCTGGCTGGCAAAGGCCTGGTTGACGACATAGCGGTTACCGGTTGTGTGCGGTCCGGCAATCAGCTCGATCTGCACCGCTGGACCATTGAAAAATGCTGAGCTGAATTCCCATTCGGCGACAGACGCGGCATCCAGGTCCTGCTCGGCGCCATCGAGCACGGACGTGAGCCGCAGCGAACTTCCGGGCGGCAACGTCGCTTCGGAAAAGAAGATGCGGATGAACGCCGTCCCGGGAACCTGGACCGTGCCGGTAAAGACCACGACGCTCTGATCACCGGGATTGTCGTGACTTCCGGAGTCAGAGTTGACGGTGAAAAAAGTTCCGATCGGCGGCCCAGGCTGCGCGCGCAACTCGGATGGCAGAGCAGCGAGCATGAGGACGGTGCAGACCGCTATGCCTGCCCGGCCACGGATGAATGCTGAATGGTTACGTGTGAACGTTGGGCGGTCAGCGGACCCTAATCTGTTCAAGGATGATCCCCTCGCTAGTGACATCAGCACCGCGGCCGCCCGTGTGCGGCGCGCTGCCCGCCGACCGTCGGCTCGTGTTGCATTATAGTCGGGCGCCGTGCGGCTGTCACTCCGCTGAAACATCGGTTTTTCCACGGGCTTTGGGCGGAATCGGTGTTGGTCAACGTGCCTCACCCGCGGTTATAATGCGGGGCGTTCAACCGGCACATGCGGTATGGGACCATGACAAAATCGGCCACCAGCAAAAAGCAGCGCCAGGTTAGCGGGCCAGCGCGCCGGGCATCCACCATCAAGCCGCGGGCGCGCTCGCGAACGCCTCGTACGGTGTTGGCGATCACATGCATCGCAGGCGTGGCGGTCGTGGGGCTAGGCGGGTTGCGAGTTTTTCAGTGGCTGCGGCCGGCGCCGCCCGTGGTCTTGCCGGCGCATCCGGATCAGATCGAGCCACAGGTGGCGAAGCTGGTGCAGCAGTACGCCGAGCGCGTGTGGGCGGCACCGCGTTCGGCCGAAGCGCACGCGACGCTCGGCCTGGTCTACGAGGCCAACAAGATGTGGTATGAGGCGGAGGCCTGTTTCGGCCGCGCTCTGCAACTCGAACCAGGTCAGTGCCTCCCGGCGCACCATCGCGCCATCATGCTCCGCAGTCTGGGCGAGTTCGACGCCGCACTGCAAGCCTGGCGTACCCTAGTCCAACGGCATCCGGAATTTGCGCCCGCGCACGTCCGGATTGGGAATGCACTTCTGGAGGCGGGCGCCCCGGCCGAGGCGGCCGCAGCTTTCCAGCGGGCCGTCGATTTGTTACCCGACGCCGCCGAACCTTTCGTCGGGCTGGCCGAAGCCCGGCTCAAGCAGGGCGACTATTCCGGAGCGATCAGCGCCGGCGAAACCGCCACCCGGTTAGCGCCGCGTTATCGCATGGCGCATTACGTACTGGGAACGGCCTACCGCGCCGTGCGGCGCTCTGAGGCAGCCGAGCGCGAGCTGACGCTCGGATCACCCGCGCTGGATCAACCCCTGGCAGACGAATGGACGGCGCGCCTGAATGAGCTGGCCGCGAACTTATCCGATCAGATTGGTTCGGCCATGGATTTTGTGGACGCTGGTCAGCCGGACGTCGGGATCCGCCTGCTCGAGCGAGCTTTGGCGACGCGGCCCGGCGAAGTGCAGATCATGAGCAACTTGGGCACGGCCTACATGATGTCCGGACAGGTCGAGAAAGCCCGCGACGTGCTGCTGCGCGCCGAAAAGTCGAACAATCAGGCCTTCGCGACCTACATCAATCTGGCGGCCTGCCACCTGGAGCTGAAACGATATTCGGAAGCACTGCGCTACGCCGACCGCGCCATCGAGCTGGCCCCCACGATGGGTCAGGCGCACCTGGTTCGCGGGCGCATCCTGGT
>DASXUA010000604.1:0-4162 GCA_036505095.1 Phycisphaerae bacterium | reverse complement strand
CCACACGGCCACAACTACAGAGCGCCACTTATTGACAGCGAAGGGTGAACATGACGTAGAGTCGCCGGGAGTCGCGGCTGGGGACGCGTCAGGTTGGACACGCCCTCGCATCCGATGACGTTCGAGGGGGTGTAACGGTGGCACCGAGCGATCGCAGCGATCAGCACCGACTAAGCCGACGTGGATTCCTGACCGGCGTTGCGGCCGGCGCTGTGGCGATGCCACTGCTCAATGCCTGTGTTCCGGGCCAGCCCGCGGCGCCCGCGCCCGCGGGCGGCGGCGGCGCAGCAGGCGGTGCCGCCGGCGGTGCCGCGAGCAAGTTCCCAACCTATATCCCCGTCGCGAACGGCCCCAAGCCGGATTTCCACGAAGCGAACCCGCTCTATAGCGATGCGTTCGAGAATTACCCAGCCAATCCGATCAAAGCCAACGACAAAGCACCAGGGACTGGCAGCACGGTCAATGTGATGATCGCGGGCTATTTCCCGCTGCCAACTCCGCCGGATTTGAACCCAACCTGGCAGGCGGTGAACAAAGCGCTCAACTCCGACGTCAAAATGAACATCTCGCCAGGGGCGGACTATCGACTCAAGTTCCCAACGGTGATGTCCAGCGACGATCTGCCGGACATCATGCACCTGTTCTTTGGCTACAGCATCGCGCCGAATCTGCCCGGCTTCTTCAAGGCCAAATGCGCCGATCTGACGCCCTATCTGTCAGGTGACGCCGCCAAAGACTACCCGTACCTGGCGGCGCTGCCCACGCCGGCCTGGAAGAACTCAGTTTCGGTCGTCGACGGGGCCCTGTACCTGATCCCGATCCATCGCCAGATGACGTCGATCCCGCCGGTCGGCGGCAACTTCTTCAAGAACGACTCGATGTGGGACCCGGTCGTCGGCCGCGACTTCGTGCCCAAGAACGCCGACGACTTCAAACGCGTGCTCACGCAGCTGAATCGGCCCAACGAGAATCGCTGGGCGATCGGCAATGTCGGTAACAATGACGCGCTGTTCGGACTGGGCGGCTATTTGCAGATGTTCGGCGCGGCGAACCGCTGGAAACTCGATGGCGGCAAGCTGATCCGC
This sequence comes from Phycisphaerae bacterium, assembly GCA_036505095.1. Classification (GTDB taxonomy): domain Bacteria; phylum Planctomycetota; class Phycisphaerae; order UBA1845; family UBA1845; genus DASXUA01. Next base: position 3,077 of record DASXUA010000604.1, on the reverse strand, counting down.
GACCGCGAAACCGAAGAGTACAAGGCGGCAGTGGGCTACCTGCGCGACATCATCGCCTCAGGTCTGATGCACCCAGACGCGCCGGGCTGGACCCAGTCGCGGACCGACGGCTTCGTGCCGCAGAAGATCGCCCTCTCGGTCGAGGGCCAGGGCAACTCGTGGGTCGATTTCTGGCAGCGGGGCCTGCAGCTCAATCCGCCCGTCAAATACAACATGATCAAGCCTTTCCCGGCGCAGGACAGCATGAAGCCGATCCAGTACCTGGGCACCGGCTTCGTGTCGATGAACGTGCTCAAAAAGGCGTCGGCGGATCGCATCAAGGAGCTGCTGCGGATCATGAACTGGCTGGCGGCGCCCTTCGGCTCGCAGGAAGACCTGCTGTTGACGTATGGCATTGAGGGCCAGGACTACACCAAGGATGAGAAGGGCAATCCCAAACCAACTGCCGAGGGCATCGCCCGCGCCGGCTACGTGCCGTGGCGCTATATCGCCCAGCACCCGTGGGTCTTCTATCAGGCCGGTCTGGCCGGCTTTGCGCAAGCGTCGAACGATGCCGAGAAGGCGACCATTCCGCTGGGCATCGACGATCCCACGAACGGCTTCTACTCGCCGACGTCGTATGCCAAAGGCGCTGTCGCCGACGTCGCCTTCAACGACGGCATGCGTGAGGTCCTGCGCAGCATCCGGCCGATGAGCGACGTCGACACCCTGGTCAAAGACTGGCTGCGCGACGCCGGCGACCAGATCAAGAAGGAATACACGGAGGCAATGGCGGCCAAGTAAGTTCACGCTCGTAGCTTGCCGCGCACTCTTGCCCGTACCGTCTCCAGGTCGGCGGAGCGCTTGAAGTCCGTGCGTCGCCGCGTCTGTGGGTCGTGTTCGTTAGCGTTCTCCGGGTCGGGGGAGCCCACGCTCCGCTTCGCTCCGCGGGGTGCACTTGCAGCCCTGACCCAAGAACGCAGCCCGACCCGGATGAACGGGATGCGCAAAAACCTGAGCGCGGGGCGTTCATGAGTCGAAGCATCGGAGTGCAAGCACGCATGCGCCTTACCCGCCGCGTTGTCCTGGGTCGCTTTGCCGCTCTCGCAGCGGTGCCGCTTTTGGCGGCCTGCCGCGCCGATTTGACAACTGGTGGATCGAATCCCGCGCCGACCCCAGCGGCGGGCCCGGCGCAGCTCGATCTGCGCGAGCCGACCGCCACCGTCCCACCAACAGTCGTGCCCACCGCGGCCCCATCGCCAACAGCGGAGCCGACGCCCGTGCCGGCTCCAAGACAGCTCGGCCGACCGATGTATCAGATGGACGCGCAGCACACCGGGCGCAGTCCAAACCGCGGCCCGCGTGAGCCCAAGCTGATGCGCTCGTTCAACACCGGCAACTTCCAGGTCAAGGACGGCGCGACACCCCAACCCGACATTCAGAGCTCGGCCGCCGTCGGCAGTGACGGCACCATCTACCTGGCCAACCACCAGGGCGTGCTGTTCGCACTGCGCGACCCGCGCACTGGACCGAGCGGTGGCTCGCAACGCCAGACATTGGAATTGGCATGGCGATGCCATCCGCCGGAATCGTCGTCCTGGCACGCCACGCCAGCCCTATCACCTGATGGCACGGTGTACCTCGGCTTCAGCCGGCCAGGCACGCGCGCGGATATCGAGGGGACGCTGTATGCGCTGCGTGCGCCGAGCGGCAGCGGCGTCGAGGCTGAGGTGTTGTGGGCGGTCAATCTCGGGCCGGGCCGGCAAAGCTCGTCGCCGACCATCGGACCAGACGGCACGGTGTACGTGATCAGCGGCACGGGCTGGCTGTTTGCGCTGAGCCCTGAGGGCGAGGTGTTGTGGACCGCGCAGACTGGCCCGTCCTTGAAGGCAGCGCCGGCGCTAAGCCCGAATGGGGACTCGGTGTACGTCTCGAGCATGGACGGCAAGCTGTACGCCGTCGCTGCGCCTGGGCGCGGCGGACGAACCGGCACCGTGCGTTGGAAGTTTGCCTTTGCCGACTATCCTGGGCGGACGCCGGTGGTCAAAGCCGCGGTCCCACCAGCGGGCGCTGATGGCATTGGCAGTGGTGCGTCACCCACCGTTGCGCCTGATGGCATGGTGTACGTAGGCGCCAACAACAGCAACTTCTATGCGCTGACGCCCGAGGGCAAGCTGCTGTGGCTGTTCGAGGCCGAGCGCGAAGTTGCTGGCATCTGGTCGACGGCCGCACTCAGCTCGGACAGCAGCACGCTCTTCTTCGGCGCAAACAAGGGCGGCATCTACGCCGTCAGCCGACAGGATGGCTCACTGGTGTGGCGCTTCGGCATGCCGGGCTCGGTCTACAACTCGCCCGCGCTCGACATCGACGGGGTGCTATACACGGGCAGCACAATCGGCAAGGTCTTCGGCATCGACACCTCGACGGGCAAAGCCGTGTTCGACTTCGACGCGGGGGCGCCAGTCTGGACCGCGCCGGCGATTCGCCCCGACGGGTCGCTCGTGGTGGCCGACCGCGAAGGCCGCGTGCTGGTGCTCGGCTAGACGTCATCTGGGTGCAGTGGCGCCAACGGGCGGTGCGCCGCCGTCACTGCACGCGCCGCGCGGGAGTAGTTTCTTCTCTGAAGAGAAGCAGACCTTCGGGGACCTGGCTTGCACCGTCTGTGGGTTCGGCTAGCACCGTCTGAAGAGATGCAGTCCGGGGGCCGGCTCGAACCGTCGGATGAGAAGCAGACCTCGGGGTGCCGGCTTGCGCCGTCTGTGGGTTCGGCTAGCACCGTCTGACGAGAAGCAGACAGGAGGACGTGCGTGTCGGTGTATGCTGGCGCCGATGCGCTATCTGGTCACGGGCGCGACGGGGTTCATCGGCTCGGAGTTGGCGCGGCAGCTGCGCGCGGCCGGCGACGACGTTGTGGCACTGGTCCGGAACACGGCTCGGGCCACGGCGCTGAGCGGCATCGGAGTCGAGCTCAAGCAAGGTGACATTACGGAAGTGCAGACGGTGCGCGCGGCGATGACCGGCGTGGATGGTGTCTTCCACCTGGCCGGCTGGTACCGCATCGGCGTGCGCGACGCCAGCCAGGCGTGGGCCATCAACGT
>DASXUA010000603.1:0-28773 GCA_036505095.1 Phycisphaerae bacterium | reverse complement strand
GCGCGAGTTGTAGCGGTGCGTCAGCAGCCACAGCGCTGGCACCAGTTCCACGCGAAAATAGTTCTGTTCGGCCGTCTCGCCGGTCATCTCGAAGCGCGCCACCACGCCGTGGAACCAGCGCTCGCCGTAAGGCGTGTTGACACTCAGCACCGCCGCCTGGCCGACGATGGCGTCGAAGGAGATGCTGGGCTCCGTCGTGGCCAACTCGATTTCGAAGCGGTAAAGCTGGCACAGCCCCTCGCTGCCGCGGTAGCGGATCACCAGAAACTGATCCGGGTCAGCCCCGGCGATCTGGAATGCGATCTGGGCCTTACTGAGATCCTGTATAAGCGCCATGTTTGTTTCCGTTGCCCCTCGCCCGGGTTGGGTGACTGGGTGCCCCACCCTCGGCGGCTTTATGCCGAGGGTGGGGGACTGATTCGCCCGGCCCTCAGTCCCCAACCCTTCGCGATACGGCCGCGAAGGATGGGGCACCCATGCCTCGCACTACTCGCTATGCGAACTCGTACCCAAAGTTCCCCACCCCATCTGTCGACATTCTCACCACTTTCGGCAACTCCTCGTCACGCATCCGCTCCAACAGGCGGCGCGATAATGCTGGAAGCACTTCCCGGTCCAGAATGTGATCGATATTTCGAGCGCCGACGTCGACCTGCGTGCAGCGCGCCGCGATCGCATCGTACACCGCGTCGTCCACTTCCAGCGCCAGCTTGTGCACGTCCGCCAGACGCTTGACGATCTTCCTGACTTTCAGCCGCGCGATGGATTTCATCACCTCCCGTCCGATCGTCAGGAACGGCACGATGGCCATGCGCGCCAGCAGCGCCGGCTTGAAGTGCTCGCGCAAATGCGGGTAGATCGCCTCCTTGAGTTCTTCCGGCTGCACCGCGCCGCCCGACTCGCACATGCCCTGGATCACATCCGTGCCCAGGTTGCTGGTCAGGATGAAAACCGTATTCTTGAAATCGATCACGCGCCCTTCGCCGTCGGCTAGCGTGCCCTTGTCGAAAACCTGGTAAAACAGGTTCAGCACATCCGGATGCGCCTTCTCGACCTCGTCCAGCAGCACGACCGAATAGGGCCGCTGCCGCACGGCCTCGGTCAGCACGCCGCCTTCGCCGTAGCCGACGTAGCCCGGCGGCGAGCCCTTGAGCTGCGAGACCGTGTGCTTTTCCATGAACTCCGACATGTTGATCGTGATGGTGAAGCGCTCGCCGCCGAACAGCAGGTCGGCCAGAGTCAACGCCAGTTCAGTCTTGCCCACGCCGCTGGGTCCGACGCACAGAAACACGCCCATCGGCTGAGCCGGATTGCCCAGCCCGGAGCGCGCCGTACGCAGCTTCTCGGCAACGATGGCCAGCGCATGATCCTGCCCGACCACGCGTCCGCGCAGCCGGTCTTCCATCTCCAGGATGGCCGCGATCTCGTCCTTGACCATGCTGCCGACCGGAATACCCGTCCAATCCGCGACCACCGCTGCAACCGCGGCGGCGTCCACGTGCGGATGGACCAGTGCTTCCTCGCCGCGTACCTGCTCCAGCGCCTGCATGGCTTCGCTCATCTCGCGCCGCAGCTCAGCCTCGCCCGCGCCAACCGCCACGCCGCCATTCTCAACCGCCAAGACGCCAAGGTCGCCAAGATGATTCGGTCCACTTCGCGGCCCGCCTTCTTTTCTTGCGCCTCTCTTGGCGTCCTTGGCGTCTTGGCGGTTCTCACTGGCGTCTGGGCGGTTCTGGCCGTTGCCGCCCGCCGACGCGCGGCGCATCTCGATCAGCTTCGCGCGCAGCTCGTGAATGCGACGGATAGCCGCCAGTTCCGACTGCCACACCTGCTCGACCTCGCCGCGGCGCGTCAGCAGCCCGGCCCGTGCGCCCTCCATCTCGGCCAGCATGCCGTCGTTGGTCGAGATGCCTGTGGCATGATCGCGCTGGATGGCCGTGATGGCGGTTTCGAGGTGGCTGAGCTGCCGATCGATGTCCTCCAGCGCGCCCGGGCGCGTCGAGAGCCCGACCGCCACGCGGGCCGCCGACGTATCCAGCAGATCGACGGCCTTGTCCGGCAGAAAACGCCCGCTGATGTAACGGCTGGAAAGCTGCGCCGCGGCCGACACCGCTTCGTCCAGGATGATCGTCTTGTGATGCTGCTCGTATTTCTCCTTGAGCCCGCGGAGCATCACGACCGCGTTCTCGACCGACGGCTCTTCACAGCGCACAACCTGGAAACGGCGCTCGAGCGCCGCGTCCTTCTCGAAGTACTTCTTGTATTCGGCCCAGGTGGTGGCCGCGATCGTGCGCAGCTCGCCGCGCGCCAGCGCCGGCTTGAGCAGGTTGGCCGCATCACTGCCGCCGGCCGATCCGCCCGCACCGATCAGCGTGTGGGCTTCGTCGATGAACGTGATGATGGGCGTCTCGCTGCTCTTGATTTCCTTGATGACATTCTTCAGCCGTTCCTCGAACTGGCCCTTCACGCTGGCGCCCGCCTGCAACAGGCCCAGGTCGAGCGTGATGAGCTTGACACCCTTCAACATCGGCGGCACGTCACCCTGCGTAATGCGCAGCGCCAGCCCCTCGACGATGGCCGTCTTGCCGGTGCCCGGCTCGCCGACCAGGATCGGATTGTTCTTGCGCCGGCGTGCGAGGATGTCGATCATCTGCCGGATTTCGTGATCGCGGCCGAAGACCGGATCGATTTCGCCGGCCGCCGCTTTCACCGTCAGATCGATCGTGAACTGCGCCAGGGCGCCACCTTCGGCCGGCGTGGCACCGCCGGCAGCGCCCGGCGCCGCGGCCTCGGTCGAAGTCGATACAATCTCGTGGAAACGGTCGCGAAGCTGATCGACGTCGATCCGATCGAGCTCCGGCGTGAACTCGCCGACGCGCGTGTGCGACGGATTCAGCACGAACGCCAGCAGCAGGAGGCCGGTGCGAATCTGCTGCAAGCCCAACTCCTCGCACCACACGTTCGCCGATTGAAACAGCTCCATCAGCTTCGGAGACAACGCCGGCTTGCCGCGATGGCCCGACGGCAATTCATCCAGGATGCGCTGCAGCGCCCGGCGAATCTGCGTTCGCTCGACCCTGAAGGTGTTGAAGATCTGCGCGACGTCGCCGGTCGCGTCGTCGATCAGCCGCAGCAGCAGGTGCTCGGGCGTGATCTCGAAGTGCGTGCGCGACTGGCACACCGAGGCCGCGCCCTGAAAACACTGGAGGCACGCCGGATCAAACCGGCCGATCAGGCTCCTCAAATCATCTGCGCGGATGGTCGACATAGGTGTTCCTCTATCCGGCGGCCGCGGCCATGTGGCGCGTCGCGTCGAAATTCACCGACGTCTCTCCCATCTCATCGGTCCGAATCCAACTGGTAAAGCCGAGCCGGCCCGCCTGCTCGTCGCAGGTCAGCCGCGTGATCGGCACCTGCTGAGCGTTGATCTTCATTTCAATCGTGAAGGCCAGCGGATCGGTGCAATACAGCTCGATCAGCGCTTTGGTCTGGGCGTAGCCTTCCCCGTCCGGGAGAAAAGACAGGTAGGTGTGCCAATCGACCGGTCCCATGGAAACACCGAACGCGCCGCTCAGATCGTACACTTCCTCGCCGACCGTCAAATCAACGCCCAGGCGCGCGTTGGCCACGCCCATGTGGTTCAAGTCGCCCGGCGACAGCGCCACCCAGCGCCCCTGAAACTGATCCACCCGCACCGGGATCTGCTCGCCCCAATAGTCCAACAGCATGCCTTCCAGCGTGGCGGCCGAGCGCGGATGCTGCGTCAGCAGGCCCGCGTAGCGGATCAGCCGGATGGGCGACACGCCCACTTCCTGCGCTTTGGCGACGCGCGACAGCCCGATCAGCCACAGCAGATAATCCGTAATGATGTCCCGTCCGGGAACACCGAAGGATACGTCGTAGCGATATTTGGCCCAGGCGCGGTAGAACAGCGAGAGCACCCGATGATGAAATATGTCGAGGAAGTCGCGCATCGGCGACGACTCGCCGTTGTCCGTCGCGGGGACAGCCGCGATCGCCTGGGAGGGCGAGGCTCCGGCCGAGCCGGCCGGCGCGGGATCCACTCCCGGCACCGATTCGACGGATCGCAGAATGCTGATGGCGTAATGCAGCGGCAGCGGTGTGCTGACGCCGTACAGCCCCATGAAAGTTACGTCGAGGCGATAGAAGAATTCATCGTGGTCCGGCAGCGGACAGCGCGATATCCGCCGCACATCGGTCGAGGGAAAGCCGACCGAGATATACGGCCGCAGGCGCAAGCGCTCGGCCGTCACCGGACCGCGCTCGCCCAGCGGCACCGCCGGCCGTTCATTGTCCGATGCATTGGCCTGGGAGAGCGAGGCTCCTGCCGAGGAGGGCGAGGCTCCTGCCGAGCCAGCGGGCGCGGAGAGGTAGCGCTCCAATAGCCAGACCGCCTGGAAGAAATCAAACTCCCACCCCCGCGTCAACATGCGCTGCAGCAGCGGTGGGACGGCGGGCGCGCTGCCGCCGCCCACGGCGGCCGAGGCTGCGTCCTGAACCTTGAACCCTGAACCCTGAACCCCGCTCATGCCTCTTCCCACACCTCGGCCGGCGTGGTCTGCTCGCCCCAACGCGGCGCGAAGCGATACAACTGTCCGCTGCGCGCCAGCCGGACCGTCAACTGGCTGTAGCCGTTCACCGTCACGTACAACCCGCAGAAGCGATCGAGCACCGTCGCGAACAGGTATGCATCGCCTTCGCCCGCGAAGTGATCCTCGTTCAATTCGACCTCGACCGCCGCGCCGCGCAGCGGCGCGCCGCGCACCATACGCTCGCGAAACGACGTCCGCACCGAAAGAATCCCGTCCAGCATGCGCTGGTGGGCCAGGGCGCGCTGCGCGTCGTGCTCGGTCTGAAAGTCATAGACGCGCAGCAACTCCTTCAGATGCTGCGCATCGACCAGCGACACGTAATTGAGTGACATGTGCGAAATCAGGCGCCAGTGCAGGGCCTTGCCCAGCGGCGGACTGATGGTCGCGGTCGGCTTGCTGATGTTGCGGAACCGCATCCCCGGCGGCGAGCGGTCGGTCGGCTCGGTGATGTCGCCGGCGCGCAGCTCGGCCGGCAAGCTGCGGTTCGTACAGGTCAGATCGATCGAGATCGTCTCCTCTTCGGGCAATCCCTGCGTGCCGCTACCGATCACGAACGAAATATACGTATCCGTGCCGCTGCGCAGGTCGCGGCTGACCACGTTGGGCACCAGGTGCGTCTGGTGGTAGGTCGCGCTGCGCGGGTCGGCGCTCGTCATGTGCGCAAAGGAATAGAACGGCGGAATCTCGCGCGATTGCACCGCTGCGGTCGCGGCGGTGCCCACCACTCGATCGACGGAATACGTTTCCGCATGCCGCCGATCGGAAAGACCGGCCCGCGACGGCTGCACCAGGTACTGCACGCGATCATGCTTCAGGCGGATCGGCTCGGCTGCCTGCGCGAACAGGTTGATAATCGGGACGCAGTGCAGCCGCAGGTTCTCGCGGGCCACCATGGGCGGTGAATCGAGCCGGCGGTCGAATGTGATGGCCAGTTCGATGGCATCCGTCAGCCCGAGCCGCGCCGCGGTGCGGTCCAACCCGATGACGTCCACGAACAGAAAACGCTCCTTGAACGTGAAGTACTCCTGCAAGAGGCGATATCCGGCGAAGGAGCGCGCCGGATACGGCAGCACGCCCTCGCCGCGTCCCAGCCCGGCCGGGCGGACGCTCTCGGGCCCGAGCAACTCCTCGCGCCGATCATGCCGCGCGGAGCCGTCGCTGATCGTGACATGCCCAACGTGCGCTGCCAGCAAGAGGTACAGCGCGAACGTCGTCCGCGGATCGCCCGCCAGATGAAAACGCACCGAGCCGAGGTCGAGATTCTCGAGCTTGGCCTTGGCCGAGACTTGCAGCTTCATCACCAACCGCATCGGCTTGGCCGCTTCGGTCTCCAGCCGCACCTCGCGCAGCCACCATGGCCGGACCGTGACCGGCCAGGCCGCGCGATAGATACAGCGCGTCCCGTCCACCGGCACGCTGGCGAATTCCGCGCCGGGCCCGAGCCGCAGCGCCGCCTGCATTTGCTCCACGTCCGGCAGCAGTTCCAGGATGCTCATCGAGGGGATGCACCGCAGATAATGCGGCCAGAGCAGCGACATCATCCCGGCGGTCAGTTCGGGCAGATCATCGTCCAGCTTCTGGCGGATGCGCCCGCACAGAAACGCCACGCCCTCCAGCAGGCGCTCCACGTCCGGATCGGTGCCGCGGTCTTCCAGGAAGCGCGCGATCTCCGGATTGGCGCGCGCAAACTCCGGACCCACTTCGCGCAGGTAGCGTAGCTCATCCTGAAAGTATGTGTTCTTCACCCGATTCCCACCGAATCGATCGACTTCAACTCGCCACGTTTAGCCGCAATCCGCCGCGGCGGATGCGCTGCGCGGCGCGGCACGCACACCCGCGCCCGTCGCAGCGCGGCCCTGCGGCTAAACGTGGCGCGCGGACGCGGTTTGGATTCACGATACGTCGATCGCTCCGCTGCCCGTCAGCAGCGTGTCGTACGCCACGCGATACTCGACCACCCGCCCCACCAGCATGGCCTCGACGCGAAACGAAAGAATGTGCCCGCTGGCGGCGTCCTCGTTAATCCGCATCACCCGCACGCGCCGCAGCCGCGGCTCGAATTTCTCGATGGCCACTCGAATGGCATCGCGCACGATCTCGACGTAATCCTTCGTCCCGATGATCACGTCGGTCAACGCCGGCAAGCCATACTCCGGCAGGGCCTCGCTCATCTCATGCCGGGCATTGAGCAGGCGCGTCAGGTGCCGGCGTACGGACTCGATCAACGCGTCGGGATCCTCCTGCGCCGTCCGCTCATAGCGCCCGGCGCTCTTGCCGGAGCTGGCGGCGATACGATCTAAAAGCGTCTGCTCGCGCCACATGGTGTCTAGAAACCAGAGACTAGAAACTAGAAACTAGATAACCAGAAGAGCTCACAAGCGACTCGAACCTCGGGAGCCCTTCTAGTTTCTAGTTTCTAGTTTCCTAGTGCTCTCGACTACTTGCTGCCCGGAGCGCGCCACTTGTCCATCTCGACCACGCTGTCGGGGATCCACTTCCATTCGATCTCTTCGTACACGAAGCTGACCTGCTCCATGTGCCGATACGACTCATTGGCCGGCACAAAGCTCATCGGCATGTACGGGCGAATGTCGACGATGCGGGCCGCCTTCAGGGTGATCGTGAAGTACTTCTGCTCTTCGCGGGCCGCTGGGTCGATGCGGTAGAAGTCCAACACCACTTCCGCCAACTCCTGGCCGGTGCACAGCGCCTTGCTGAAGCCCGGCGAAGCCTTGTCGATCAGCTTGACCACCCGCAGCGGGGCGTGCACACGGACACCGCTGGGCTCACCCGACTCGGGCACGATCGGCTGGTGCACATGATGTTCCATCTCGTACACGTCGCTCGTTCCTTCGCGCCCTTCCTTCTCGGAAGAACCGGGGTACTCGGCGACTTTCAGGTTCATTGGCGTTGGCATCGTCCGCTTCTCCTTCTTGCTTCTATCCGTGGGCCTTGGGCTGGCGCGTCCGCACGCCGGACCGTTCGAAGCCAAGGCAGGTTATCTTTTTTCTCCACGGCGCCCGACGTTTCAGCGTCGAGTCGTTACACGCTTACCCTGAATTGCACACCTCGTGCCGCGCCGCGTCGTGGCGCCGCATTAACTTCCGGACGCGGTTTTTTGCCGGCTACGCGAGCTTTTGGCACCGATGCTTCGCCCTGCTGACGACGAGCTGGTTCCGGAAATCCTCGCGCCTGGGGTGCTTTCCACACGCCTGGGCGGGTGAACTGGGTAATCGTCACCAATGGCGTCGCGCGATCGTTTGACGCTGAGCGGCTGAGGATCTGAGAACACCTGAATCAGAAGTTTCTCAGCCCCTCAGGCACTCAGAGTCCAATCGAGCGGCGCCTTACGCCGGCGGCGGATCGAACTGGCCGACCATCGACAACTCGATCTCCACCCCCTTCAGCTTGAAGTGCGGGATCATCTGGATCTCCGACTTGAACATGCCCGGCTTGCCGGGGACCGGAGTGGCCGTCACCTGGATTTCCTTGAGCGGATACTTAGCCGCCAGCGTGTCGTCCAGCGTGCCTTGCCGGCAGTACTGCGCCAGCCACTTGTTGATCTCGAACACCATCTTCTCGGCGTCCATGACGCGCCCCATGTTCTCGCGCCAGATCACCTTGAGGTAATGCGCGATGCGGCAGGAGATCATCAGGTACGGCAGCGCCATGCCCAGCCGCGCGCGGGTCTCGTCTTCCTTGCCCTCGGCCGTGTCGGGGAACTTGCCGACCCGCTTGGCCGACGGCGCGTCGAAGAAGGCCGCGTTGTCGCTGCCCTTCCGCATCACCAGCGGAATGAAGCCGAAATTGCACAGGTCGACGTCCATGTCTTCTGAAATGAGCGTCTCGGTGGGGATCTTCGTCTGATACTGACCGGTGGCCTCGTACTGATGCAGCGGCAGGTCTGGCACGGTGCCGCCGCTGTTGGGGCCGACCATCGAGTTATACCAGCCGAACTTGGCGAAGCTTTCCGTCATGCGGCCCGCCAGCGCAAAGGACGCGTTACCCCACAGATAGCGCTCGTGATGCTCGGTCCGCACGTCCTCCTCGAACGTGAAATCCTTCACGTCCTGGTCCTCCACGGTGTACGGCTTGCGCAGCAGGAAGCGCGGCATCGCCAGCCCCACGTAGCGCGCATCGTCCGACTCGCGGAAGCTGTTCCATTTGGTGTACATGGGCTGCTCGAAAATTTCGTACATCTCGGCCATGCGCGGCAGCCCGGTGAACGAGTCATTCGTCTTGCCCAGCATCTTCGGGCTGACGCCGGCGATGAACGGGCACTTGGCCACGGCGCTGACGCGCGCGATCTCGGTCAACAGCTCGACTTCCGGGTTGCGGTAGTCGAACTCGAAGTTGCTGACCATCAAGCCGTACGGCTTGCCGCCGAAGGTGTTGTACTGGTCGCGGTAGACCGTGCGGAACAGGCCCGACTTCTGCCAGTCCTTGCAGTCCTGGAAATCGGAGAGCAGGTCCTCCTTCGAGGCGTTGAGCACCTCGATGCGGATGTTCTGGCGGAACTCGGTGTTGTTCACCAGGTACCAGAGGCTGCGCCAGGCCGATTCGAGCTTTTGAAACTCGGCGTCGTGCAGCACCTCGTTGACCTGGGCCGAAATCTGCTGATCGATCTCGGCGATGAAGTCATCGACGACCTGCTTGTTGATCGCCAGCTTCGACAGGTCGCGGCCGGAGGCCTTCTGCACGATGCCGGCGATGCCTTTGCGATACAGGCTGCGGTATTCGTTATCCAGATCGAGGCTGTCGATCAGAGCATCCACGGCCGTCGTATCCGCCGGGCCGGCCGCCGGCGCTGCTTGGGTTTGCGGGGATTCTGCCATTGCTGTGCTTCTCCTTCAGAACCCCCCACGCTCGTGGGGGGTGACATTCGCGTGCTGCATGTGCTCGCGTGCGTTGCACACCCGTCCTCGCGGACGGGGTTCTGAAATAGGTCCGATTGGACCTATGGGACCTATTCTCACGTCGGCTTCGGACCGTCTGCTTCGGCCGGCGCCGTGCCGGTCGTGATCATCGCCAGAATCTGGTCGCGCACCGCCGGATCCTTGATAGCGGCCAGAAGCTGCTGCTGGGCGGCCTTGTCGCCCATCTTCGGACGCAGCGCCTTCAACGAATCGCGCAACTCCAGCAGGTTCTTGAGCTGCGGCACCTGCCGGGCGATCGATTCCGGGCGGAAGTCCTTCAACGTACCGAACTTCAGATTGATGGGCATTTCGCCCTGCCCGCTGATGCGGTCGGCCACGTTGAGATTCAGGGACAGGTTGAAGCTCTTCATCACGGCATCGAAGTTCGACTTGTTGATGTCGAGCGGCACGCGCTGCTCGATGGGCCGCTTGTCGTCCTTGAGCGTGTAATCGCCCATGACCAGCAGGCGGAACGGCAGCTCCGGTTCGGCCCCGCCGCGCAGGCGATCCGAGATCATGATGTTCACCCGCGACTCGCGGGCTTTCGACGGTCCTTTCGCCATAGATCGCTCCTCTTCAGAACCCCCCACGCTAGTGGAGGGTGACGCACTAATTCTGAGCGTTCTCGCCTTGCCACGACACTCCACCCTTGCGGGCGGGGCTCTGGCTTAGTTGGATGCTGGCTCGACGGCCAAGGCCGCCAGCGGGTCCAACTGGCACAGCCACGCGAACGAGTCGCGCACACCCTGCAGCGCCTCGCGCGCCGGCTCCTTCTGTCCGCTCGTCAGCGACTTGCGGCAACGATATAGCGCCTGCGCCACCTCGACGGCCAACAGCGGCTCCCATTCGTCGATGTGGTAGCGCTGGATTTCCTCAAAGCACTCCTCCAGCAGCGGCGCGGCCAATTGCAGCTTGGCGGCGTCGAAGCAGAGCTGCGCGATGCGCAGCCGCCACAGGAAGCGATCGCGGCGCTGCTGGCAGGCCAAGAGGCCCTGCTGCAACTCCGTCAGCGCTTCCTTGAGCTTGCCGGAGCCGGCCAGCTTGCGGGCCTTGTCGGTCGCCTCGGTCAGCTTGCCGTTGCTGGCGCTTATTTCCGCGCCACCGCGATCGCCGCCGGCCGGAGCCAACTCCGACTCAATCCACATGCGCGTCTCGCCGCCGCAGAGCGGCGTGCCGTTCTTGAACTTCAATTCAAACAGCCCCGGCCCGAGCCGCTGCACCAGCGCTGCCGTCATACTTAATATCGTCTGCCGCGCTCTATCGAACCGGGTCCCCAGAGCGGCCATCGCGGCGCATACGTAGCGCTGCAGATCCAGCCACAAGGGGTCGTTCGAGCGGAAGGCCCCTTCCGCATTGCGCAGCAGATTCTCCCATAGCCCGGCACCAACTTGATGGGTCAAAGTCTCGATGATCTGGCCTTCGGGTGCCGGAATCTGAAACTTGCCCGCCTCGGTGGTGGGCAGCGTGATGCCGGCCCACTTGACGGCCCGCACGATGGCGTACGGCAACGCATCGGACGAGTCAGCCTTGCGCAGGTGCGTGGCCGCCGCGAGCACGGCGCTGATGGCGCTGCCCGTGTCTTTGATCTCGCCGGCCGCAAAACTTGCGTCGCCGCCGGCCGGCGCACCGCCGGCTGTCGTCGTTGAGGTTACCGGTGCCGCAGAGGCCTGTGGCCGGCGCGCCGCCAATTCCTTGATGCCACGCACGAACGTTGAAAAATTCGGTGGATCATCCGGCAACTTCGCCGTCAGCGCCGCTTTCAGCTCGTCAATCAACTTCGCGCAGCGGTCCACCGCGTCGAATTCATCCTTCTTCGGCGCATTGGCACGGAACCAGCCGCCATCCGCGAAGCGCTCCGCCAGCGCCTCGATGCGCGCCTTGCGCCGCCGGGGCCGCTCCGGATAAAGTTTTTCCCAGAAGTGATTCGTCAACTCGACGAGCAGCGTCAGCCCGGTCGCCAGGCCCGCATACCCATATTGCTTGAAGAGCGCGTGCGCCAGCGCCGTGGCGACCTCCATATCCTTCGATTTGGAGCGCAGGATTTCGCATGCGTCCAATTCGATTTGATGCCAATCCGGGTCGCCGGCTTCGATGCGATCCAGCTTGCCGATCTCGGCGGTCACCGCGATGTACTGCACGTCGTCGGCCGGATCGATGCCGGACGGCCCGGCTCCAGGCAGTTCGGCTGAGGCAGGAATGGGTTCCTTCCCCAGCGCAAGGATTAAGGCTTCATCGAACGTCGCCATGCGTGGAACCGACCGTCATCGGCGGCTTAGCCGGATTGACCCTCACGTGCTCTGAGACCTACTCTATCACCGGCCGCTGGATATCGTCAATTAGTTGCGGCACCGGAATTTGCGAATTCCGCCCACGTCGCCGGCACCAGCGCCAGTCCAGCAGACTGCCCGTCCGTCCCTGAAGCCTCACTGGCACCTGTCGAGTTAAGACCGACGCGCGAAGCATCGTCAACATACGGCAGCGTCCGGGCCAGCGGCGTCAGAAGCAGAAAATCGTCGGGAATCAGTTCGTGTGCGACCACGCTGAAGCGCGCGGTGCCTTCCTGCAGATCGCCCGAGACCAATACCGAGTACAGGCGGCGTCCCAGATCCATGCGCGTTTCGAGCCACCGAATCCAACCGGCCAACTGCACCTGGACCGCGGGCAGCGGCGCCAGCGGGAACCGCAGCGTCGGCTCGAAGCCTTCGCTCTCATGCCGCGCGATGTTGTCGCCCCATTTGGCAAGCGCTTGGTACCAGTCGGCCAGTTTCGGCTCCACCGGGCACTCGGGCAAGGCCGCGGGCTCCTGCCGCGCCCAGCCCGCGAACCATTCCGCCAGGGGAACCTTCACCGCCAGTTCGACCCATTCGGAATTCGACGATTCGCCATCCAAGCCGTCCAGGTTGACCACGCGCTCGCCGAACGCGGTTTCAAAGCGCCCCGGAGAATTGAGGAAGCGCGGCACGTCGCGCCGCAGCGCCAGCAGGTCCTGCATCACGCGGTTCGCCGGACACAGCCGATCGTGTGTCGGTCCGGGCCACTGCGCGCTGGGAATTCCCGCGTAGAAGCACAGCGGGAATGGCCGCCCGCGCATGTCGCCGCCATAATCCAGCAGGGACGCGAACACCGTCATGCCCGAACGCGGCAGCCGCAGCGCGCAGGCGCTGATCGGCAGCCGGCTGGCGGCCTTGCCGGCTGGCCGGGCGCGCTCGGCATACAGCTCGAATCCCTTCAGAACCCAATCCTGAAACTCGACCGCCCAGGCTTCGTCGCCTTTGGAAGCGTAGTAGTCGGCATAGGTGGGCAGCTTGCCGAACCAGCGGACCTGCGGGTCCGCTTTCAGCTTGGGCGCTTTCTTGAAAAGGTCCGCCAGCCCCACGTGCTTAACCCCCAACCACCAAAGCCTGGCCAGTGTGGGTGCCCCGCTCTCGGCGGCCTTATGCCGAGGGTGGGGCACCCAATTCCGCGCGCTCCGCTCAACGCTGCGTGCCACTACCGTCGCGCATCGCGGCAGCCGGCTGCACGCGCGCGATCGGCCGGATCGGCTCGGGCAGCTCGCGATCCAGCGTGAACACGAACTTCACCAGCAGCAGGTTCTTGACCCGCCGATCCACCACGCTCGCCAAGTCCGCTCGGCCACGCGTGGTGAAGATATCCTTCAAGGCGAAGCGATGCACCGTGCTCCAGTTTCTGCCCGCTCCGGAGCCGAAGCGATGCAGGTAAGCCGGCAGCGCCAGCTCCGACGCCCGGCCCACCGCCTCATCGTACTCCGGAAAACGCTCCGAAGGACGCTCGTTCACGGGCAATCCGCCGCCCAGCGCCACGCGCACGCCTTCGTTGGAGACGTCGCCGCGCGGCCAGCGCCACACGGTGCGGCGCTTCTGGTTCTGGTACTTCTCGCGCTCAGTCGGAACGCACTGCGGATCGGACACGGCCTCGCGCGTTTCCGTCAGGTCGCCCACCAGCCCCAGACGCAGACAGGCATATTCGTAATAGTGTTGCGGCGTGTCGGCATTCGCCGGCGCGCTGGCATCGATGGGATCGTCGCCGCTCAGGATCACCGTCAGGTCCTTGGCCTGATCGCTGCGGGCGAACACAAAATCGTGCCACCTATCGCACGCGTCATAGAACGCCAGCCGCGCCCGATGACCCGGTAGAGCCGCGGGCAGACCATCTTCCAGGGGCGCCAAGCTCTTGCGGGCCTGCTCAATCTCCTTCAGGAATCGCTGGAAAGCGCCGAACTCCACGGTCTCCAGATCGCCCGCCGCCAGATAGGGCCAGCCATCGCGGGTGGCCTGCGTCTGAAAATGCGCTTCCTGGATACCGGCCAAAATGTTGGTCAACTCGGCGCTGAGCAGCGCCTGGGCCTGATCCTCGAACGCCACAAGCTGCGAGGTCAGTTTCTCATCGCCCAGCCGCAAATCCTGCCGCGCCGCGGCCAGTCGGCCCCACGGAATCGCCGAGAACTTCACATTCTCCCGGCCAGCGAGATTGTAACGCGGCGGAATCGTGGCGTTAGTCGCCATGCCCGTGCAAAGTTCTCCCCAGACCTTGTCGAACAGATCGGCCGTCGTTTTCCAGGGCGGATCATTGGCCGCGGCGCTGTCTTTAGGCGCTACCGGATAGAGCGCAAAGGCGCTGGTCTTCCAGTATTTGTCGCGCGCCGCCGCAAACGCGGCCGCCACCTGCTTGCGCTGCGCTTCATAATCGTCCCGGGTGTCCAGCCACCAGCCATTCTCCGGATCGAAGAGGGCGAAGCGCGTGTGCTTGAGCAGCTCTTCCAGCGCGGGGCGGAACTCATTCGCGATTTCGTGCCGCAGATCGAGCGCGCCGGGCCGGCCGCCGGGTTTGAACTGCTCGGCGACGATCGACCAGCCATCGCGGCGCCCGGCAGAGGCTTCGAGCGTTGGAAGATGCTTGGCGTCGTAGGCGTGGCCCCACGCCTGGGCGTACGCGTCGGCGTACAGCACCCACGCAGCCGCCACCTGCTGCGCGCATTGCACGTGCCGCGGCTGGGATTCACTCGCCTGGCGGAAATAGAACGTCGGCTCGAACTGGTTCAGCAGATAGAGCAGCTCGACGCACTCGGCCGCGCGGCGGTTGAGGAACTCCTGCGTGGCGCACAGCGGCACCTTCGCACCACTGCTCACGGCTGGCGCTGGCGTCACCGTCGGCTTTGGCGCGGTCGGCGTCTTGCCCCCCATGATGGGCGGGCGCTTCTTCGGTCCGGCTGGCGCGGGCGCTGGGGGGCGGGTGTCGCGCTCGTCCCGGCGCGCCGGGAGCGAGATGCCTGCCCCCGTCGGCCGCTCGATATTAAAGGTGGAAGGCTCGGCGTCGTACCACTTCGCGGCCAACTCGCCGAATCCCCACGCACCCATTTGCGCCAAGCGCGCCTCGATCGTGGCCAGCAGCCGCGTGCCGCCTCCGCGGCGGATGAGGTCCTGGAATGTTTTGTACGCCGTCGCCAGCTCACTTGGCCGCCAGTTCGCCGCCAGCTTCTCGACTTGCTTCTGCTCGTCGGCCGTCAGATCGATCGCCGCCGACTCGTATAGGTAGTGATCCAGGTCCCGATTCCAGCCCTCGGCCGTCTCGGCGCTCACATCGGCGGCGGGGCCCAACTGTGTCCCGGCCAATTGCGTTTCGACCTTCGTCAACACCCCGCTGACCACGTCCAGAGCGGGCGCGCGCTGAAGCTGATGATCCTTGAATTCGTCCGCCGGCCGATCGACGCTGATGATGTGGGCGTACTGGTCGTTGATTTCCTTGACCAGCGCCGCGAAGCCCTCGCCGAAGAAGCCTTTGAAATAATCCTTCTCCGTGAGCCGCAGCGCCTTGAGTTCCTTGCTGAGAACCGGGTCCAGCCCTTGCATGCCCAGGCTGACATCTCCGCCCGAGAGCGCCGCGATCGCCGTCGCCACGCGTGGCTTGGTGGCCGTTGCGCCGCCCGCCGTCCGCGCTTTTTCGAGCCGCGTCTGATAGTCGATCCAGCGTCCGCGCTCCTCGAGCACCGCGTCGCGCAACAGCGGAATGCGCAGGTACGGCCCGCCGCCGCTCTCCTTCGGCCATGCCAGGCCGGCGGCGGAAGTTTTCAAACTGCCGAAATGCTTGCCGAAATCACCGGTCAGTTGCGCGAGGTCCTCCTGCGTGGCGATGCTGCGCTGCGGAAGTTCGAGAATCGCCTTGTAAGCCGTCTCGATCGCGTCGCAACGGTTGCGGATTTCGATCCAGTGGGCCACTTTGGGGTTGGGATGATCGTCCGTCAGCTTCGCGTAGCCGGAAAGATGATCGTGCACGGTCCGCAGGGCGGTCTCGATCGTCTGCTCGGCGTGATCCGGCTCGAATCCCGTGCGCAACAGGCGCGCCGGATTGCGCGGCTCGCCGCCGCGCACGTTCTCGAAATAGCGCTTCGCTTCCGCCAGCAGCGCCGCCCGCTGCGACTGCACGAACGACTTGGGATCATGGACCACCGCGACCAGCCGCTCGAAGCCCTCGCCGCCGATCGCCGCCGGCGCTGAGGCCTCGCCGGAACAGCTCAGCCAGACGAGGTATTCCTCCAGCGCCTTCATGTAGGCGTCGGCCTGCGCGCGCACCGTAACACCCTTGCGCGGATCATCCAGGCGCGTGCTGCGCAGGGCGTCGTCCACATCGTGCAGCACGCGTTGCAGCACGCCCTCTTCAAAGACGCCCGTTCGGATTTCACCCAGATCGCGCACCGGCCGATCCGCGCCCACGCCCAGCGAAAGCACCGTGCGCGCCCACGACGAGCGGTGCAGCGCGTCGATGTGGTTCGTGAGCTTGCCGGAGCGCTCCAGCGCAGCGGTCGCATCCAGCTTTTCGCTGTCCGCCCGGGCCACGGCATCGTTGCGCGGCTGCAATATCTGCCGGCTGAAGCTGCGGTAACTGAGCACCAAAAGCACCGCCAGCGCCACCGCCAGCGCCGCGGTCGCGCCCTGCACCAGCCGCGCCAGCCGCCGATTGCGATGCACCTGCTGCTCGTTGCGGAACACCAGCCCGTGCTCCGGGAAAACTTTGCGGAACAACAGTTCCTTGATGAAGAACGGCCGTTTATGCGGGTACAGATCGAGCGGCGAAAACTGGTCGGCCGCCTGCGCCCCGAGCCGCTCGGTCAGGTGCTTGAGAATCAACTCGCCTTCCTGCGTCGCACTCGTGAAATAGACGCCCCGCAGGATCAGGTTCTTGATGGCCCGCGGATTGCGCATCGGCGGGAATACCGTCCGCACATACACCTGCAGCGGGGTGAGCAGCTCCTGGAATTCCTCCGGGAAACTGTAAGCCAAGCCCAGCTCGACCTCGTCGGCATCATCATTGAGCCGCCGCAGCCGTAGTTCATTCAAACGCGAATAGAGGCCCTCGAAATCCTGCTCGAATTGCTCGGGGTCATACAGCTCGTTGAAATCGCCGGGCTTCGACCAGCCGAAGATCTGGTTTTTGACACGGATGTCACGCTCGGCCCGATCGAAGAACTGCATGAAGCCCAGGATCTTGTCGCACTTGGTCACCACGACGTAGGTCGCGAACGTCACGCCCAGCTTGTTCTGCAGGTCGCGCAGCCGCTCCAGCCCCGTGTTGGCGTCCTGCTCAATCTTCTCGGGCGAGTCCTGCAATAGATGCTCGGCCGACACGCAGACAAGCGCGCCGTTGATGGGATAGCCCTTGCGTCCCTTCGAGATGGTGCTCAGAAACGCCTGCCACTCGCGAAAGTCGGCATCGTCGCGCGGATTGCACAGGCGCCCGGCCATGTCGATGAAGACTGCGTCTTCAGTGAACCACCAGTTGTAGTTCAGCGTGCCGAGTTGATAGCCCTCCGGCTTACCGGCCGAAAATGTGAGGCCGCCCTCATTGATCAGCTTCGTCTTCCCGCAGCCGGAATCGCCGATCACGATGTACCAGGGCAAATCGTAAACGTTGATGCCCAGGTTCTTGCGCATGTCGCGGACGGCATTGAAGAACTTCTCGTTGTTGGCCTTGATCGACGCCGCCACGTCCATCGAGACCGGCCCGCGTCCCAGCGCGCCGGGATCGGCCAACTCGCGCGACATCTGCCGCTGGCGCTTCTGAGACCGGAAGGAGAACAGCTTGGAGATGAGATAGGCGACCACCGTGAGCGCAATCACGGTGATCGCGAACAAGATCACGACGCGCAGATACGACAGCCCGGTAAGCCGCTGAATCAGGTAAATCAGCCCGGCCGGCGTACCCAACCCCAGCAGGGTCAAGGCCATGCGCATTTCGGGCGGCAGGTTCTTGTAGGCAGCCAGCAGTTTCTTCATGTCAGCGGTTCACTCAGAACCCCCCACGCCAGTGGGGGGTGACGTCAGCATTGCCAGGACTCTCGGCTCCGGATAACACCCCGCCCTTGCGGGCGGGGTTCTGACTTGGCGCTCGCTGTTCCTCATGGACCACTCCACGTGCTGGCCTTCGTACTGATCTCCCCGACCGCCTTGTTCCAGGCGAAATGGAACGTCACCAGCGACATGATCAGAATCAGAAAGAAGCTCGCCACCACGATGCTCAGCCGCGTGCCCAGGCGATAATCGATCTTGAGTTCCTGATTGTGCTTATATGCGTCAGGGAACATCTCGGCCGCGCGGGCGGTCGCCGCGTAGGCCGGCAGACGCGTGTAGAGCCGGCGCGTATAGTCGGCCAATTCCTGCGGGCGGTCGTGATATTGTCCGCGGAATCCCAGCCGCAGACACGTGAAATAGATGCCGAGCATCTCGGCCAGCTCATCCTTGTCGCGCCGATCGCGGCGCTCGGCCAGCTCGTACTCGCGCTGCAGCTCGTCGCACGCGCGGAAAAATTCCTCGCCGCCCAACGCCTGCGGATGATTGAGCACGTGCGGATCGGTCTCGAGCGGCTGATCGGACCAGTAGTGCCGCCCGTCCCAGTCGGTGTTCAACATCTTGTAATCGAGCAGGTACACCATGATGGCCTTGATGCGGTCGTTCCAGAGCCGCTCGACCAATGGATCATCGCGCGCCAAGTCCTCGGCATCGCGCAGTGCCGACAGCGCTTCATACCGCACCTGGTCCGGACCGGTGTTGCGATAGGCCCCATGCTTCACCTGCCGGGCGAAGTTCGTCACGAACTCGAACACCGGCCAGCAGGCGCGGGTCAGCTTCAGCCCTTCGCTCTCGCTGACGGGCGCTGTCTTGCTTCTGACGCGCGCAGGCATCTACTCAAGGCTCCTTCCGGGGGAGAAAGGCTGACCGGCGGGGCTTCCTTAGTCCCAGAATGTCGAATTCAAACATGCGAATGTCAAATCACTTCTGGCTTGAGTGGCATGGGCAAGCGGCCTCTTGCTTGCCCATGCACGTCAGCGTCGTTCCTTCAAAATGACATACAACGTCGGCTTGAACTGCTCCAGCGCCGCCAACTGCCCTTCCTGGATGCTGACGCGGATGCCGCGCTCCTGCTCGCATTCCTTCCAGTAGTCCGTCCGGTCCGGACCGATGGTCTTATCGATCTTGAAGTAGTGCAGCCCCTGGCGGCGCGGCAGCGTGCCGGCCGGCACGGCCCGAATCTCCAGCCGCAGCCCGCGTACCGCGATGTTGTAAATCCGCGGGGCGCGCGTCGGCGAGGCCAGCTTGAGATTCAGCGTGTTGTAGATGTATTTCTCCAGCGCGTGGATGTCCATGTCGGCCGATTCCAGCCCGACGAACATCTCCAGGTTCTCGTCGATCCACGAGCGGTCCAGCTCGACCTCCAGCCCTTCCTTGTTCTTCTCGTCACGCGTGCGCACGAAGCGCCGCTCGATATAGCCGACCGGCCGCAGAGATTCGAGCAGCACGACAAGCCGCTTGCGCAGTTGATCCAGCGTCACACCCGGATGATCGTGGTCGTACAGCGGTAGCGCCCCGGGCGTCAGGTCGTCGTGGAATACCGACAGATGCCCGATCAACCGCGAGAAGACGACGAACACGTCGTACGGATGCAGCACCGGGCATTGCAGCAGCGCCTTCAGGTGTCCGCGGGCCTCGTTCAGCACGTGCAGCTTGAGCAGGTGTTCCGTATTCGCTGCCACGCCGTCGGTAAACAGCATGCGATGCTCGCGCGCCTCGCGCGCCAGCACGTCGTCTTTGGCCTCGACCTGATCCGAAACCGAATTGACCAGTGCCGACAGGCCCGCGTCGGCCTGAATCGCCAGCAGCGGCCCGGCGCCCAGCGGATCGAACTCCGGCAGCGCGCCGGGCCGATCCGTCCGCCGCACACTGCCCATCCGCACGATTTCAAAGCCGGTCATGTCCTCGCCGGCCGTGAAGATGCGCCCCTGCATGCGCCGCACATACATCAGTTGCGGGTTCTTGCCGGTATTCTCGTCGCGCCGCATCAGCGCTGCCGGCGCGTAGCGCGGCGTGCCGTCGGTCAGTTCCGGCTGCTCCAGCGAAACGGAGTTGGCGCGCACCTCCTGCATCTGCGGGATGCCCAGGTAGAAATCGAGCGCTCCCGGCGTCGCCTCCATGGCCTTCTGAAAATTGAGCGGCGCGATCTGCGTGTTGTCGGGCACGATCAGCCAGGTGCCATCTTTCATCCGCACCACCGCGCGATCGAGCCGCAGCGTGAAATTCTCCAGCGGCTCGGGCGCCACGCGCAGCTCCAGGAAACCCCAGGCAAAGGGCCGCGCCGATTCGACCCCGGCCCCCAGCACCGTTTCCAGCCAGCGCTGAGCGGCCTGCAAATGATGCGGCCGCAGGAACATGCCCTCCGACCAGTGAATCTCAGTCCAGAACGTCATGCTCGTGGCAACCGCCCCCGATCCGCAATCCGCAATTCGCAATCCACAATCACGCTATTCCTCCTTGCCGTGCAGCTTGCGCGGCGAGCGGTCGCTGGTGCGAACGATCTGTTGCCCGCGGTCCGGATCGGTCGTGATCTCGACTACAAGCTGGTCGGTGTAGGCGCCCGGCGGGTGGAATCGTGCCGGTGCGACGTTCATTACCGCACCGGAGGCATCGATGAACTTCGGAAAGACATAGATCACCGATTTTTCATCGTGGAGCGGCCCCTTGAAATCGAATGGCCGCACACGGATTTCCGACTTGCCGTCATTGCGCGCACCACCCAGGCGACTGCCGACGCGGGTGCCGTATACGTCTTTGTCGGATGCGTCGGTCAGCAGCAGAATCTGCGACTTGGGCAGCCAGAAACGGCCATTGTCCGCGGCCTTCTGGGCCGTGTCGCCGGCGATCGGCCGCCGCTGGAACCATTCGGCGGTATAGATCGGGTCAGTCGCCTGCGGCGACAGCCGCGTGTTGTTCTCGCTCTTCAAGTCGTTCGGATACACCATGACGAAATCGACTTCGAGCCGCTCGCCCGTGCGCTGCTCGACCGGCCGGCGCTGGTGCATGGCCGTATTGACGTAATCGCCCTGCACGATCGTAAGCTGGCGCGAAGCGCAGCCGACCAGCGGAAATAGCAACACCGCGCACAGCCCCCCACGTTTAGCCGCAACGCCGAAGGCGTGCGCTGCGCGCGCGGCAAACCCAGCGCCCGCTCGCGCGACCCTCAGAACCCCGCCCGCCAGGGCGGGGTGTCGTGCGCGCGCTACACAATGACGCATTCGCATGTCACCCCCCACTTGCGTGGGGGGTTCTGACGAGCCGTCTGCACTCCAATCGGAAATCGGAAATCGGAAATCGGAAATCATCTCTCATCTCCCCAAAAGTTCTTCCAGCTTTTGATTCCGCAACGCCCGCAAATGCTCCAGAAACAGCACGTGCCCATCCTGCCGAATGTAATCGCGAATCTTGCGATTCGCATCCGAGCCGGCGCCCGCCGGGCCCATCAGATGCGATTGCAACTCGGCCGCGATTGACTCGATGGTGCTATCGTTGGCGATCATCGCCGCCAGCGTCCAGGACTGCGGCAGGCGCAGGCGCATCTTCAAAACCGCCGTGGGCTTACCGCCTTTGGGCGCCACCGTCTGCCGCACGCTGCCGGGCAGTTCCTCGCGCGTCGAGTAATTCTCCCACAGCGTCTTCAGCCGCGGACGATCCTTCGTGTAGCGCCCGTTGCCCACGATGGCGCGCATCCCTTTTTCGACCGCGTCCGCGAAAGCCACGAATTCGATCAGCGCGCCGATCAGCCGCTCAGCCGCCTGCGCGTTCGGCGCGGTGTCGCCTTCCGAAAGCGGCGGCTTGGCCGCGGCGAGCCGGTGCCACAGATTGACCAGCAGTGCCTCACCGCTTCCTGACGCCGAAGCGCGGGCGCCTTCCAGGCTGGCCTGCAGGGCTTCGATTTCCCCGTTTTTCTCGGCGCGCAGCGCCTCATACTGTGATTGCAGCTTCTCGACCGTCTTCGACAGTTCGGAATTGCGCGCCTCCAGTGCGTCGAACTTGGATCGATCGCGCACTTCCAACTCCGCGCGCTGCGCTTTGAGTTGATGCCGCTCGGCTTCGACCCGGATCTGATGCAGCTCGGCGTTGCGCGCCACCAGTTCAGTCTGCGCGTCGCTGAATTGCTTCTGAAGCGTGCTGAGCCGCGCCCGCTGGTCCTCGATAACCCGCTGCAATTCGGACGCCCGTTTCTGTTCGGCTGACAGCCGCTCCTCGCGATTGGCCAACTCGGCCTGGGCCACGGAGAGCGAATCATTCAGCGCGGCGCGCTCCTCCTGAAGGGCATGGTGCCGACGCGTGATTTCCTCGAGTTGTTCGGCCAGCGCGCGGCCGTTCGCGCCCCCGCGGCTGTCGTTCGCCAGTTCGGCAAAAAGCTCGGCCAGCAGCCGATAGCGGTCGGATTCGGCGGCCTGCGTAAGGGCATTTCGCAACGGTCCCAACAGCCCGGAGGCCGCCGGCGCCTCCGTCCCCGGAGTTGACCCGCCGAGGCGGTCGTCCGCTGCCTGTTGCTCGCGCTCCACAGTTGCACCTCGACCCAGAGCCTGTCCGGCGACACTGCTCGGTGAGCAGCAGGACGGCCGGGACTCGCTCGACCCTTCAAGACCTTCTAATATACGTCGCGGGTCGTGTGAAGTCGATTCGATGACGCTCTACCGAAGACTTTTCCTGAAGCCGGCCGGAATCTCGAAGAAGGATGCTACGCGGCTGGGCAAGCAGCTTGCGTCGGCCGTCGAGGTCCAGAAGGCGCTCGCCGTCCAATCGCCCCACGTGCTCGAGCTGCTCGGCGAGCTTCGCGAGGACGAGCAGTCCTTCTACATCGATCACGAGCCGGCCGAACCCATGCCGCTCGCGGCCATCTTCGACCCCACCCTCCCGGGCGCCGGCGAGCAACAGCTTCTACTGGTCGCGCGGGCGCTGTTCGACGTCCTGAAGCTGGTGCATGGCAATCCGCGCCCGAGCGCCGCGCAGCCGCCGCTGTCGGTTCACGGCGGCCTCTGCGGGGGCGTGCTGCTCAGTAGCGCCGACGGCGTGGAAAAGATCTCCGATTTCGGCTTCGCAACGGCCGCCTGCAATGTCCTCGGGGTGGACAGCTATCTCAATCTGGCCGTGTCTCCGCGAGACGCCGCTTCATCAGCCACGGGCGCTTGGGAGATTCTCGCGCCGGACGAGTTCGAGCGCGCCGACCGGCTGTGCGCCTTCATCGATCCCGAAAAATACGGCGCCAACAAGCTCGCGAATTTCGAGCCGAGTTCGGACATCATTGCGGCCGGCATCCTGCTGCATCTCATGGCCGAGCACCAGCATCCCTATCTGTTCGCCGAACCCGACGCGCACCGCATCCCGGACGCCTGCATGTTCATGGGCGAGCTGCTCTACAACGGCGCCCGTCGAAAAGACCTGCGCGAATCGAACGAACCCGCCGTAAAGCTGTGGTGCGAGTTGGTGGCGCGCATGCTGGCGCGCCTTTCATCGGAACGGCCGACAGCCGCCGAGCTGGCGGAGGCACTGGCTCCCTACGTCAAGCCAATCGATGTCGGAGAAGTCCTCAAGTATCGATTGGTCGCGTTGCTCAAGCGCATGCGCGCCAGCGAAGTCGGACCGGACGAAGTGTTGCAAATCGCCGGCACTCTCGCTCAGCACCCGGCGGCGCCGCCGCCCGTCATCGCCCGGGCGCGCGCCCTGATCACTGAGATACGCGCGCCGCGCCTGCTGGATGAGGCGGTGAGCATCATCAACGGCCCCGATTGGCCGCAGGCCCAGCGCGCGCTCGACGAATTGCTGACACTTCCGGATCTATCCGAGGAAATCAGCGACAAAGGCCAACGGGTGCGGAAAGTCTTAGCCGATGGTTTGGCACTGCAGCGAACGCTCGACGAAGTCTCCGCGGAGCGCCGGCCCACTTGGCCCTCTGACGATCCGCGCCTGGTGCAAGCCGCCCTCACGAGTGCGCAGCAGCGCGTCGAGGCCGCCGGCGGGGCGCTGCCCGACAAGGCGGTTCCCCCCTTCCTGCGACCGCGCCGCAATGAGATCAAGGAGGCGCTCTCCGCGCAACTCGCCGAAGTAGCCGCGGAACTCGAGCGGCGCGAGCGCGAGCGCCAGGCGGCGATCGAGCGCGATCGTCACACGGCGCAGAGCTATCTGGAGGAACTCAAGACCGCGCTCGACGCCGAGCAATTGGACGTGCTGGAACACCTGCTGGCTGAGACGCCTGAGTTGACTTACTGGCCGGCGGGCGCCCGCGAGCGCGCCCACGCGATCCGCCTGGAGCTGCAGAAACGGCGCCAGATTCAGGCCGACCACGCCACGGCGCAGCACTGGGCCGATCAGCTTCGCACGATCGTGGATGCCGGTGACTGGGATGGCGCTGGGCGTCTGCTCCATTCCGAGCCGAGCATCAGCCACTGGCCACCGGGAGTGCGCGAAGCGACGCGCGAGTTGGGACGCAAAGTTCGCGCCGTTCTCAAGCGGCAGTCTGACGAGCAACAGGCCCAGAAATGGATCGAGACCGTCCGTCAGGCGGTGGGCGTCGAAGACTGGTTCGCCGCGGCCGCCGCGCTGGGCATTCCCGCTCCGGCGCAACTCACCACGCATCACTCACCCCTCACCAGCTCGGGTCCGCCGCGGCTGGAGCACTGGCCCGAGGACATCGCGGCCGAGCGCCAGCGCCACGAGCAGGAGGTCCGCGCGCAAGTCACGGCCATCGAGCAGGATCACACCCGCGCCCGCGACTGGCTGAACCGCGCCATGGCCGCCGAGCGCAAGGGCGACCCCGTCGAAGTGCTGGAAATTCTGGAAAGCCGCCCGGCCTTGATGCGCTGGCCGCATGGCCTGCTGGCCGAGGCTCAGGCGCTCGAATCGAACGCCCGCATCCGACTCAGTGAACGGCTGGAACGCGATTTGGCCGCTCGGCAGCGCGCTGTCGGCAAGCTCGGCGAGCAATGGATTCGTCAGGTCGCGGGCGCCGCGCTGGAGCGCTATGTTCAGCCGACCGCCCTCACCGCCACGCTCAACCGCGACGAGTATCCCGCAGCGCGTCCCGACGCCAGCGGGCGCGCCCTGTTCTCCGCGCGGCTGACCGTCCTGGGCGATGCTCATCCACCACTAACTGCTCAGCACTCCGCCGCCAGCAGTCAACCGATCGAGTTCGCGCTCGACTTCCGCTACGAAGGCGGCACGGTGCATACCTGCGACGACGCTGAAGTCCGCACGCAGGTTCAGGCGCGGCTGGTCGAGCAGGTCACCGAATTGCAGCGCAAGCGGCTCGACGAGCTGAGTGCCCGCTGGCGCGGCGGCCTGTTCCCGAATGCCGTGGCCGACCTGCGACTCGATGGCCTGCGCGATCACGTGGCTGGGCTGGTGTATCTGCTCGGATCGGGAACGGTGGAGGGGCGCTTCGTCGCCGAGTTGGCCTGGGACCCGGTGCGGCTGGCCTGGACGCACGTCGACTCGGCGGCCTTCACGCGCCGGGCGGTCGACCTGCTCGTCAACTCCGCCCGCAAGCTGGTCAATAGCCGTCTGGCACGCGAATCGGCCGAATTAGAGCGCTATCTGCCGATGATCTCCGTCGAAATCGTCGCGCCCTCCGTGAGCGACGATCGCGTGCTCACCAGCGGCGTGACGCTCGAAGCGCGCCTCGCGATCCGCGTCGGCTCGGCCGCGCCGCGCCCGCTGCAGACGCTGACGCTCAAGTGCACGCAGATCGGCAAGATTCAGTTCGAGACCAGCCTGCGGACGGCCGAGGCGGCGTTGCGCGACATGGTGGTCGCCGCCCAGAATGCCTCGCGCGACGCGATCCTCAGCGACATCCTGGCGCGCGCCGGCAGCGCCGCCGCGAAGCTGAAGATCAACACGTTTCCCAGCCCGATCGATCAGCCCTGCGACCAGCTTACTTTCCAGCTTCTCACCAAAGGCGGCGAGCGCCTCACGTTTGCCGCTCCCTGGGAACCCGAAAAGTTCGCGTTCGCCCCGCCCGAAGGCTGGCTCGATGAACTGGCCGGCCTGCTCAAGAAACGCAAAGGCTTCTGGTAGGGCATCTGATCAGGTGCGCGTCAGCTTCGGCCCAACCGAACATGCACACCCGGATGGAGGCCTAACTCCAGCAGGAGTTGCCGGATTCGTTGCAGCTTGGCCGAGTTCATCTTGAGGAGTGCAACCGTGGCCCGACCAGTAGACGTGATACCTTCAATACTCACGTAATCAGCAGACCATCGAAAGTGATCGGACCACAACTGTTCGCGCGGGTTAAAGATCCGAGCGCTGACGGCGCCGGGTACGGAGGTGGCGTGTGTTGCTGCGTGTTTCGCGCCGTTGCACCAAGGGCACGACCAAACCAGGTTATCAAAGATCGTTAAACCACCCTTCGATTGCGGCACCCAGTGATCGCAATGGAACGCCGCGACTTGGCATTCCTCGCTGATCGCACAGTATTCGCAGGCTTGACCCGCGCGCCGGCGGACGCGTTCTCGAAGGCCGGCGCTGATGCGAGCACGCCGCATTTTTCACGGCCGGCGACGGGTGTCGCGCAGCCGCTCGAGTTCGCGGATCGTCAGATCAGCGAGATAGTCGAGCGCTTCGTCGAGCAGCGCTTGCTCCCGGCGGGTTAGCCCCTCACGCTGCGCCTTTTCGATCAAGTCATCGAGCGACTGCTGGATCAAGCGCGGCACCTTGGGCACGAAACCGCCGGCAGGTCGAGCAGGGCGGATCCGGCTCGATCGCTCCGGAAGTCGGTTGGACCGGGCCCCGCGTCGGTTTCGCACTCGAACAGCGCCGTGTGGCATCACCGTAATCGTAGCCGAACAGCCTGCTACGTCAAAACTACTTCATAAGGTTTGGGTGGTTACCATCTCAAAGTGCCGCTCCGCCGTCGCACGTTCACTCCTGGCAAACGGATCAATTCGCCTTCGGCGGCGTACTTTCGCTGACGAAATCGGCCGGCTTGATGGCGAAGCGCGTCAGCGCATCGCTCGGCAAAATGAACACGTCGTGCGACTCGTTCATCAGGGCATAGCGCCCGCTCGCCGCGCCGCCTTCGGGACTCTTCGCGGATACGTGCAGCGTCTGCTGGTTGCCATCGTCGAGCATGACCGTCAAATCGTATTGCGGCGCGTCCATCCCAAACCGCCCCACGTCCGCCACCGAATAGGCAGCGTAAGCCGCATAGCGCGTCGCCTTGAGGTCCTTGAGTTGCACGAGGTAGTTCTTCACCTTCTTCTCGTCGATCGGCAGGTCCGGTTCCGCACTGTATTTCCAGATGGTGGGGGCTTCCTTCGTGAACCCCTGCGTGCCGCCGTCCTTCGACTGCAGCATCACCGATTTAACCTGATTCGGATCGAACGTGAACACACCGGGCGCGTGGTATTCCGCGTTGAGCTTGTCGTACAGCGCGCTCTCGATCTGGTAAATCTCCGGCCTGTCTTCGCGACGGGCATAGACGGCGTCGCCGTTCTTGACGAACGCCAGACGTATGCTGGAAATGGCCGGCGCGGGCGTGCTCGCCTGAGGCGCGGCCGGCTGCACTGGCGCGCTGGCCGGCGCGGCTTCGTCGCCCGGATCGTCCGTCGGCCCATCGCCCTGCGACTCCTGCCCACTCACCGCAGCAGGCTGCGACGCGGGCGCGGGCAGCGGCGGAACCGCCGGCCCCGACCGGATCGACAGTTCGACTTCCACCGTCGGCGAATCCAATCCGTACGCTTTCGGATCGCCCGACTCCGAAACCACACGCGAACCCTTCAGATCGCACAACGCCGTCACGAGCGCATCCGCGGCCGTGCTGTCGGTAGGGGTGGGCGCCGGCTCGCTGATCGTCCACATGCCGGTCTCGTGCGTCAGGGCAAACGAAAACGGGGGCGCGCCCGGGCTCTCATGCCGCACGATCGCCACCCGCTGCACGTCGGCCGGCGGCACCTGCACGATCGTTCGATCGCGGTAGGCCAGCGGTGGCCGGATCAATTTGGCCACGTCGCTTACGCGCACCTTGGCGATCGCGTGGGCCTCGTCGCGCCGCGCATAGACCAGTAATTTGTTGCCGGGGTCGGTATAACCGCCGATCGTAATCCGCTCCGGGTCGGTCAATTCCGGCATCGACAGGCGAATGTCGGCCTGCGGATGATCCAACCCATAAGTGGCCAGAGTGCTCACATCGCCATCGACGAATGCCGTAGCGTTCAACCCCGCAATGGCGTCCAGCAACTCCTGCACATCATTCGCGCCCGTCAACTGCTCGGCCTGCTCAGAACCCCCCACGCTAGTGGGGGGTGACGTGCGCATGGTCCAACCCAGCGGCTTCTTCTCGAAGGTCGCGCCGCCGTCAGGCGTGGTCAACTCGACGCGCGTGGCCGACCGGACCGGCGCGGTGGTCAGCCGCATGTCGCGCCAGGTGCCGACCTTGGGATAGAAGCGCTCCAGAGCGGACTTCAACATCGCGCCGACGGCCGCGTTGTCGCCACGCTGCACAAAGACCTTGGTGTCGTCCCCGAGCGGCGAGCGCCCGGAAACGTTGAGGGTGTAGGTCTTCAACACGGTCGCCGGCTGGCTCTCGGCCGGCTGCGTACTGGCGGGTTGCGTCGCCGGTCCCGGTTCCTCGACCGTAACGTTGATGGTGACGGCCGGGCTCGCCAGGCCGTGGAAATCCTTGGGCGCATCGTCGACCCACTCGGCCACACGCACGTTGGCCAAGCCCGACGTAACGTTCGCCAGTTCTTTCGTGACGGCCAGTGCCTTGAACGGCTCCTCGAACACCCACTCCTTACCGTTGTAGACCAGGCGATACGTCACGGGCGTGCCTTCGCGACGGTCGACGATCTCGAGCTTCTTGATGGTGTTCTGCTTCAGCGACAGCAGCGTCTGATCGCGATAGTCGGAGGCCTTCTCGCGTGCCACATCCTTGAGCGA
>DASXUA010000602.1:0-2394 GCA_036505095.1 Phycisphaerae bacterium | reverse complement strand
GCCGGGCTCGGCGGCTTCCCGCAGCTCGGGAACATCAGCTCGTTCGGGATCGATGGGGATGGCGAGCTCTACCTGGTGAGTTATTCGACCGGCCGGATTCTGAAGGTGATTGGTCCGCCGGCCGCGCCATCGGCGCCGACCGGCCTCCACATCATCCGTTGAAGTTGCTAGTGTAGTGTCCAAGAATTAGCTGGACAACTTTTGGGTCGGCCGTCTGCGTCGCGGCTGCGTGCTGCCGGGTTGAATCCGCTCAAGCGTTTGGCGGCAGCGCGCGAGTTTCTCCTGGATCATTTGGACGGTCGCCGTCCACACGAACGGTTTCGGATGCTCATTCCACGCGGCCAGGAACTCCATAATGGCCTGTTGCAATTCGTCGACGTTGGCGAACGATCCGCGGCGCACGCGTTTGCCGGTCAGTTCGCCAAACCATCGCTCGATGAGATTGAGCCAACTGGAACTGGTCGGGACAAAGTGCGGGATAAAGCGAGGATGTCGTTTGAGCCAGGTGCGGACCTTGGGATGTTTGTGCGTGCCGTAGTTATCCAGCACTAAGTGCAACGGCACCTCGCCGGGGAACTCGTCATCGAGCCGGCGCAGAAACTTCACGAACTCCTGATGCCGATGTCGTTCGTAGCACTGGCCCACCACCCGTCCTTCCAAGACTTCCAAAGCGGCAAACAGCGTCGTCGTGCCATTCCGCTTGTAGTCGTGCGTCATCGTGCCGCAGCGGCCCTTCTTTATCGGGAGGCCCGGCTGGGTGCGGTCCAGCGCCTGAATCTGGCTCTTCTCATCCACACACAGCACCAGGGCCTGCTGCGGCGGATTCAGATACAGCCCCACCACATCTGTGAGCTTCTCCAGAAAGTGGGGATCCCGCGACAACTTGAAGCGCTTGACCCGGTGCGGCTTGAGATGATGGCTGCGCCAGATGTTGCTCACGGTCGATTTGCTGACGCCCTGACGGGCGGCCATCAGCCGGCAGCTCCAGTGGGTCATCCCTTTCGGCTTGGTCTGCAGGGTGGTATCCACGATTGCTTTGATCTTGGCGCCGTCATAGGTCGGTTTACGCCCGCGACCCGGCGCAATCTCCCACAGACTCGTGAGGCCACGCTCCGCGAATCGGGTGCGCCACAACGTCACAGTCTTGCGATTGATCGCCAGCTCGTTGGCGATCGCCAAGTCCGACTGCGCGGCCGCTGCCGCCAGCACGATGCGGCTTCTCAACGCGACTCGCTGCGGGGTTCCGTGGGCGTTCAACCAGCGCCCGATCTGTTCCCGGTCGTTGTCACTGAGGGTGAGCGCCGGGAGCGGGGCAGGCATGATGCAACATACACCGACCCTTTCACGTTGTCCAGTTATTTGTTGGACATAACACTAGCGGCTACGAACCGGCGCGGAGTCTTTGAGGACCAGCCTGCGGACCGCAGACTCGACCTCGAGCGCCACGTCCTTATCGATTGTGTCGAGCGGGTCGCCGGCCGGGCGAGCGATCCGTTGCACCCACACATGGGTCCCGTCGTCGAGCCTGATCAGCTGCATGAGGAGCGACACCTGACCGTCCGTCATTTCGAGCTGGCCCGAGACGAGGAACGAGGCGCCAGTCTCTGTGGCGACTGCCTTGCCATCGCGCGCGTCCCTGGGGCGCCGCAGGATGCCGGCGTTGCCGTTCACTCCCAATCGCTCCGGCCCCAGCGCGGTCAGCCGCTCGACAATCACGTCCGACAATCTGTTGACGGTGCGGTCCAGCGTCGCGACACCTGTCAGGTTTTCGAACACGGCGACGGCGACGATCGATCGCGACGCTGCTGGTCTGCGCGTCATGAGCCACGCGCCGATGCCGCCGAGGACAACGGCGACGGCCAGTGCGGCTGCGAGGGCGTTTCCTTTTCGGAAGCGGCGAGCCGGAGCCGGTGGAGTGTCCGTGTCGATTTTTTCAACAGGTGCGATGAACCGGAATCCGCGGCGGGGCAGCGTCTGGACGAACCGGGGTGTCTCAGCGGGGTCCCAAAGCGATGCGCGGAGCTGGCCGATGCAGTACGCCAGGCCGCGGTCGAAATCGACGTGTGTATCGTCGCCCCACAGGTGGGCGCGCAACTCTTCGCGGGTGACGACTTCGCCCGCGCGAGACAGGAGCAGCGCCAGCGCACGCGCCGGCTGCGGCTCGATGGCCACCAATCGGTTCCTCCGCTTCAGGATCGAGGCGCGGTCGTCGAACTCGAACGCCCCGAAGCGATAAATCATTGCTTGAAATCCTGGGCGGCCGCCGGATATGGTAGGCGTTCCCTACCACGAGCGCGTTCGACAGATGTGAACACGCTCCTGGTAGGCCAGCTGCGCGGGCGAAAAACGCCCGATTTCGCAAATCGCTCCGCGCGAAGCGCGGCAACCAGGGGC
>DASXUA010000601.1:0-2213 GCA_036505095.1 Phycisphaerae bacterium | reverse complement strand
TGCGTTCGCCGTCATTGTCCAGGCGCGATTTCAGGATCGACTACGTTCTGGTCACCATAGACCGCGGGAACCAGCAGCACGATGTGTCAATCGTAGCAGACCTGAGCGAAGCTGCCGTCCGGTCAGTCGCACGTCGACAGGGCAGTTGCAGGCCGCGCTCGCGACGAGCCGCGCCGCTTCGAGGGCGTACCTCGTCTCGCACCGATCGGCAGTGCGGCCTCGCGATTGGAGGTCCATCAGCTTGGCGCCATGCCCTTGTCCGTCAGCTCTTTGATCGCCGTCTTGTTCTTCGACAGGTGCCCCAGACCCATGCCGCGCAATACACGGTTGGCTACCAGGCGATGCGCTAATCGAATTCGTAGGCCGGTTCAGGCTGGGCCGCCGGGTTCCATTGCTGGCCCGGGCCGACGCGCTCGGCGTCGGCCTGTGGTCCGCAATAACTCGATCAGCCCAGTGCGGGCGCGCCTCGTTGTAATGGGTCACCGCGGCTTGATGCCCCGCTCTTTGCACAGGGCCAGCTGACGGCGCAGAAACAGGTTCTCGGCGGTCAATGACCGGCTCGAGCGCAACGACAGGATGACGAACGACCCGGCATGCGCGATCAACAAGATGGCAATCTTAACGAGCGCGATCACGTGCTCATCATGTCATAGGTCAGCGAAAATTGCGCAATAGCGTCAGGCGAGCGTAGATCGAGTTTTTTTGCGGAGCACACGGACACGTTTTCTGTGCCCGACAATCGACTCCGCTACTCGTCGGGCACTGCAGTGCGAGACTTACAGTTCTGAGGTCAAGCCGCGGCTTGTACGGCGCGCGATGCGGCGTCCGGCTCGCCGCAGTGTTGCAGAATCTGCGCGCGCGCCGCCTCGGATAATCTCACGGCAGCGGCGTATGCATCGGAGACCTCGCGCGCCGGCAGAATTGGCGTGCCAACGGTCACGACGAGTGTGCCATGGCGTGGAAGCCATTGGCCCGAGCGCAGCATCCCGCGGCTGCCCCGAATTGCCACCGGCACGACCGGCACGCCGGCCTGGGCGGCAGCTACGAATGCACCGAGATGAAAGGGCAGGAGCCCCGACACCCGTGTGAACGTGCCTTCCGGAAAAAATGCCAGCGATTTTCCGCTGGCCGCCTGCTCCGCCAGGTGCTTCGCATCTTCGACACTCTGTTGCGCAGCGAGCCGCTCGACGAACTGGGCGCCCAACCGCTCGAGATAGACGCGCGAGATGAAGTGATCGCGCAGCTCGCGCTTGGCGACAAAGGCATAGCTGACGGGTAACGCCGCAATGAGGGCCAGACCATCCATATAGCTTGCGTGGTTCGCCACGAGCACATTCGGCGTGTCGTGCGGCAAATTCTCAAGGCCGCGCACGATCAGCGGCGTGCCGGTGAGCGTGAAAAGGAGGCGGGCCGCTCTGTGACCGATCGCCCACGCCCGTGCAGGCTGTGCGGTGAGCACAGTGACTACCCAAAGTAGCGGCGCAACCAGCGAGAATACTGTCCAAACGTAAACCCCGTAGACAATCTCGCGACCGAGGGTCATACATCGCCGGATCGCGGGCAGCCATCCGCCCCATGCAAGCCGCGCCACCTGCCACCACACGGCACGCGACGCGGCGCCCACCAAGCCCGCCTCATAGAGGTCGCGGCTGGCGGAGCGCCGAATCTTGCCGCTGGAAGTCTTGAGCACCGTATGCGGCGGCGCGAGCACGATCTCATCGGCGGGCTCGCCCAGTACGTCGACAGTGGCGCTGGCAATGTTCTTGTGTAGAGCATCGCGGGCAGCGTCATCGGTCTCGCGCGTTTCGACGAGTATGACCAGACGCTCGGTGCCCGATTGCCGATCCACACTACCGAAGGCTGCAACGCATCCTTTGCGCACGCCGGGGAGCGCACCTACCGCTTCTTCAATCTCTTCCGGATAGATGTTGCGTCCGCCGCGGATGATGATGTCCTTCACGCGGCCGGTGACATAGATCTCACCTTCGGCCATGTAAGCCTTGTCGCCCGTATCGAGCCAGTCGCCATGAAATAGGCGCGCGGTCTCATCCGGATTGCGGTAATAGCCACTGGTAGCGGATGGTCCTTTGAACTCGAGTCGGCCTTCGACGCGCTCGCCGACCTCCAGCCCGAGCTCATCCACGATGCGCACCTCATGTCCCGGCAACGGCCGGCCGCACGTGACGAAGCGCAACGGCTTTGGATCATCGGCC
>DASXUA010000600.1:0-11978 GCA_036505095.1 Phycisphaerae bacterium | reverse complement strand
CGAGTTCAGATCGTTGGCGGCCGGTGGCTCGGCCTCTTCGGCGCCCTCCGCGGCGCTGGCCGGCGTGCAGCCGAAATACTGATAGAAAGCGATGCGCTTCAGAAACGGGTTGTCGGCGCCCGAGAACACGCGCACGGCCGGGTGTGCCAGGTCCGCATCGCTCAGCGTGACTCCGCCCGCAGGTGCTTGCAGCATCTCACCCAGCCGCGCGGGGAGCAGGCCTTTGCCATCGCGATAGAGGATATCGTTGTACAAGGCCGCGTCGGCAATCTGATCGCCGAGGAAGATCACTACTCCCCCGCCCGCAGCCGCGTAGCGCTGCAGGGCATCGGCCGCCTGCTCGCTGACACGATAGACATTGCACAGGAACACCGCGTGATAAGGCGTCAGCGGCGTGTTCTCCAGCTCAATGTCGTCGATGGTCTGCACCTCGTTGCCGCTGAAGACGGCGCCGGCCGGACGTAATGCGGTCCGCAGCAGGGCCACTTCGTCTTCGGCGACGTCCATTCCCGACGATTCGCCATTCACCAGCAGCAACTTGATGGCCGTGTTAACGTGGGCCGACAGGTAACGGCGATTGTCGATCGGCAACGCATCCGTGCCAATTTCGGCGCGAATCGTTTCCGGCCCGGCCCGGCCGAAGACGACATCGACCGGCACGGCGGTTGGTTGTCCGGGCGCCACTTCCTTGACCTCGCGAACGGTCTGGGGAGTGGTTCCCACGCCCACTTGCAGCTCAACGGAGTGGACCGCGGAATCGGAATAGTTGCAGACCGTCGCCCGCACCGTGCCGGTGTTGCCGGCCACGAGCTGATTCTGCGTGATGCCCAAATCGGTGACTGCCAGGTTTGCGGCCGACGGTTGCCCCACGTCCACCAGCGCCAGCTTGAGCGCGCGCTGCTTGCCCGCCCATTCCACGAGCGGCGCCAGCACCGGCGTGCTGCTGGCATGCTCGCCGGCGGCGGCGCTGCGCGCATTGCGATCGACCCAGTTGATCCGCTGGAAATCGCTGACCACGTAAACGGTCGCGCTGACCGTGCCGCTCAGCCGATCGAGCAGGCTGCGCACCGCTTGAAAAACGCCGTCCACGTCGAGACCGCGCTCGGAAGGCGCCAAACCTTCCAGGCGTGAGTAAAGCTGCTCGACCTGCTCGGTCGTGAGATAAAAACTGGCGACGACCGGCGTCTGGATGTCCGAGCTGCGCAGCAGCGTGACCGTATCGCTGCCGGAACGGCGGCGGATCGACTCGATGATGCCGCGCACGGCATGCTTAGCGCGCTCGAAGTTCGTCTCGCTGCCCTCGCCGCCGCGTCGCAGATCCGCCGTGGCGGAATAGCCCATGCTGAAAGAATCGTCGAGTACGATGATACGCTCGGTGTGTTCAGGGCCGCCCAGGATCGCCGCCAGGCCGCGCGGCGCGAAGAAGGGGCGGGCGATCAACAGCCCCACCAGCAGGACGGCCGCACAGCGCAGCGCCAGCAGGATCAGCTCCTCGATGCGCACGCGGCGCCGGTTGCGTTTCTCGGCATCGATCAAAAACTCGATCGCCGCCCAGCGAATGCGCTTGAAGCGCCGCCGGGCAAGCAAATGGATCAGGATCGGCACACTGACGGCCGCGGCACCGGCATAGAACAGCGCCGGCCAGACGAAAGCGGCGAAAATGGGAGTGCTCGAATTCATCCGCAGCGGCTCATGCCTTGGACCTCAACCGATGCATGCGATTCGCCAGGTAGCGCGTAAGCGCAATGTCCAGCGGATCGGCCGTGCTCAGTAGCGCGTAATCGACCTTGTGATTCAGGCAGGCCGAGCGAATCTTGCTGATGAAGCCCTGCACCGCCTCGAGATAGGCGCGCCGCAGCGACTGCGGGTCGGTCATGACTTCCACACCGACCTGCTCCATGCCCTCGAAGAGCGTGCGGTCGCTGAACGGAAATTCCAGCTCATCGTGATCGAGCACGTGCAGCACCAGCACGTCGTGTCGCCCGAACCGGAAGCGCTGCAGTCCCGCCAGAACGTCATTCACGTCGGTCAACAAATCGGAAATCAGCACCACCAGGCTGCGATGCGGGATGCGCTCGGCGATATGCGGCAGCAACGTCTTGAGTTCCGTGCGGCGCTCGGGTGCGTTGCGTTCAATGACGGCCGCCAGGCTGGCCAGCGACGCACGATTGGCGCTGACCGGCAGATGGTCGCGCACTTCGCTGTCGAACAGCATCAGTCCTGCGCCGTCCTGTTGATACACCAGCAAGTGAGCCAGTGAGGCCGCGACCGTCGCACCGTATTCCCATTTAGTCATGCGACCCGTGCCGGGGTGCTCGGGATAGGCCATCGATTTTGAGCAATCCAGCAGCAGGTAAGTGCGCAGGTTGGTTTCGACCTCATATTCCTTGATGTAGTAACGGTCGGCTTTGGCATAGACGCGCCAGTCGATGTGCCGCGTATCGTCGCCGGGCGTGTATTCGCGGTGGTCGGCGAACTCGACGGAGAAGCCCTTGTAGGGACTCTTGTGCAACCCGCTGACGAAACCCTCGACGACGTGCTGGGCGCGCAACTCGAGGCGCGCGATTTTCGAGAGCACCTCGGGGCGGAAGTAGCCGTTGGTCGACTTCATTACCGATTCCTTCCCCACCGAGCACGCCGCGCGCGCCTACCGGTGGTGCTCCGACGGCGTGTTCGTTTCGTTGGCCTGCGACCGACCCTCAGCCTGAGCCGCTGCCGAAAAGCATCCCGAACGGCCAAGCAGAACTTGTGCGCGCGCCGGGCCAGCGATCGGTCGGCGTCGCGCCCCGGATATCGGAACGCAACGGCAAACTGGTTCAGTTCGACCAGGTTCGGACGGAGCAACTCCCATTCTCCTTCGACGGTCACGACTTGATCGAGGAGCGCCAGCAGGTTGTGGGTACGCTCAAAGCGAATACCCAACTCGCACAAGTAACCCTTCAGGTATTTCTCAGCGCGTGATAACAGATACTATCGTTCACGGCCGGCACTCGCCGCCTCAACAGGGTTTCGACCACCACCAGGTCATGCTCCGCTTTCGCGATCCACTTACTTGTGCCGCTTTTCATAGAGCAAGCGGCCTTTCTCAATAATATCCGCGATGAACCAGTCATCCTCCCTCAGGCGCGACCGGATTTCGCTCGGGGAGATCACGAGTATGTCAAGTGCGCAGCGCGGCCTGATGCGGCGCAATATCCGTGCCGACTGACGCAGCGCGTTTCCCGTGTAGCGCATCTCCACGAGCAGGTCCACGTCCGAGTCCTTGCGCGGACGCCCGTAAGCGTACGAACCGAACAGAATGACCCTTTTCGGATTGAATTCCTCGGCGATCCGCCGCGTGAGTTGCTGTATTTCGTTCATCCCAATCACTTGCTTCCTCAGCCATTGCGCTTGAGTTGTCCCGCGCTGCAGTTGCCGCTACACTTGCACCAACGTCTGGCGCGGCCCAGTCATCGAATCAGGTAATTCACGTCCTTCATCGCCCACTACTCCTCGCAAGCCGATCGCAGGCGTCATACCACTCGAAGCAGCGTGCAGTAGTCCACAACTGTCGCGCACACGCGAACGATTCGCGCTTATCCGATCTTTCTATTCCGCCAAGGGTTCCGGCGCTGTCATCGGTAATCCGCAACTCGCAATCGGTCATGCGATGGCCTTGCGATACTGTTCGTCGCGCGTGAGTTCCGTGACATTGGGCTGAACCGCCGCGAGCAATTCGTCGATGACGCGCTCGGGCGTGAAGCCCTCGGCCTCGGCCGAAAAGTTGGTGACGATGCGGTGCCGCAGCACGGCGTGCGCCAGGGCGCGGATATCCTCGACGGCCACATGGTGGCGGCCGCGCAGCGCTGCGCGGGCCTTGCCGCCCAGGATCAGCGCCTGCACGGCGCGCGGGCCGGCACCCCACGTCAGCATGCGGCGGATGAAGGCCGGCGAGTTCTCGTCGTTCGGACGCGTCAGCCGCACCAGGTCCAGCGCGTGGCGGATCACCTGTGGGGCGGCCGGGATGCGCCGTACGATATGCTGGAATGTTAGAATCTCGTCACCCGTGAAGACCGTCGCGACCTGGCCCTCGGCGATCGTCGTCGTGCGCTCGGCGATCTCAAATTCCTGATCGTAAGTCGGGTAGCCGACGAAGATTTTGAATATGAAGCGGTCCTGCTGCGCCTCGGGCAGCGGATAAGTGCCTTCCTGTTCGATGGGGTTCTGCGTGGCCAGCACGAAGAACGGTGGGATCAGGTCGTGCCGCGTGCCTCCAATGGTGACGTGCCGCTCCTGCATGGCTTCCAGCAGCGCCGCCTGCGTCTTGGGCGGGGTGCGGTTGATCTCGTCGGCCAGAATCACGTTGCCGAAGATCGGCCCGCGCAGGAAACGGAAGTTGCGCGTGCCGGTGGCCTTGTCCTCCTGAATGACTTCGGTGCCGGTGATATCCGACGGCATCAGGTCGGGCGTGAACTGGATGCGGCTGAACGACAGCGCCAGGCAGCGCGCCAGCGTCGAAATCATGAGCGTCTTGGCCAGACCGGGCACGCCTTCAAGAATCACGTGGCCGTTGGAGAACAGCGCCACCAGAAGCTGCTCGATTACGTCGTCTTGGCCGACGATGACCTTGGCCAGCTCGGCGCGGATGCGGGCGTAACCCTGACGAAGCTGCTCGACGGCTTGCAAGTCGTTGCCCGCCAGGGCGGCCTGTCCCGAGGAATTATGATCAGTCATTCAGTCACCACTCACTATTCACCTTTGCATGATCGGCACCTGCTCGAACGGGAGCTGGAGAATGATCAGCGCGATCGACGTGCCGTACACTTCACCGACCATCGGATCGTCCCACGAGCCGTCCTCGTTCTGCGCGCGGATCAAGGAGTCGCGCATCTTCGGGAAATAGGCGTTCCAGTCGTCCGGACCGGAAAGATACAGCGCCTGTGCGAAGTATAGGTGCTCGTAGTAGTAATGCCCACTCGAATTCGCACCGGGGCGAATGTGCAGCTTGGCGAACTGCAAAGCCTTCTTGGCCAGCGGGTTTTCG
The DNA here is from genome assembly GCA_036505095.1 of Phycisphaerae bacterium. Lineage (GTDB taxonomy): Bacteria > Planctomycetota > Phycisphaerae > UBA1845 > UBA1845 > DASXUA01. Next base: position 6,955 of record DASXUA010000600.1, on the reverse strand, counting down.
TAATCACCGGCGTTATACCAGCACATCACGGCCGCGGCGGTCAGCGGAGGCCGCGATGGCCCCGGTGACTGTGCCCGATAGCGAATGCCGCCATCGGAGTTGGCCGAAATCTTCAGATAGTTCATCGCGTCATCGATGACTTTCTTGGGCACGGCGATGCCGGCCGTGCGGCAGGAACGCAGGGCCTGCACCTGCGTGATCGTCACCGACCCTTCGTCGCTGGCGCCGTCCGGCGTGTAAATCCAGCCGCCGATGCGCGATTGGGCCTGGCCGGTGAGCACGACGCCGCGATTCAGCACGTCGGCGATCTCCTTCTGCCGCTGAGCGTCCTCGGTCATGCCCAGAAGCTGTCCGAGGAATAGCATGCTGAACCCGTGTCCGTACATGGTGCGGGCTTCTTCATCGCCGCGGGCGATTAGCCCGTTCGGCAGTGCGGCCGAGACCAGGAAACGCGCTACGCGATCGACATTCGGCGCATAACGGCCCTGGGTCGTGGTATTGCCGTCCATCAGCAGGGCCATGCCGGCCAGCGCGCTCATGGCCACGGGATAGCGTCCGAAATTGCCGCGGTTGCGCCAGGCCCCGTCGCGCCCCTGCGTCCGCGCCAGGTACGCCAGCCCCTTGTCGACGGCTTCCTTGGCGGCTGGGGTGATGTGCTCGGGCAGGCGCGGCTCGGTCTGGGCATGTGCTACAGCGCTGCTTATGGCTAACAGCACCGGGAGGGCGAGCCTCCGGGCGAGCCGGTTCGGCAGGAGCCTTACCCTCCCGGAGGCGCCTGCGCTACGCACCACGGTATCCTGAACTCTGAACCCCGCCACGGCGGATCTCCGACCTGAACCCTGAACCCTCAATTAAGGTTCTCCGTGGCCAGAGAAAAGACTTCGCGCGTGGTCCCCAGCACCATCACGCCGGGCCAGACGAACAGATCGCTGATGCGGTTGGCGATGGGGATGCGCTGCTGCGGCTCTAATGCGGAGGCACCCTTGCGAACCAGCGAGACCGGCGCGCCCGTCGGGCGGCCTGTCCGCTTATCGATCATCACGACATCGAACGCTTTCCCACCCCCGAGCGGCGCCTCGGCGCGCGCGCCCTCGACGATCAGCGGAACGACGCCGCGCACCTGCTCGAGCTGCTCGGGTGTCAGCAGGACGATGTTCAAATCCGCCCAGCGCCATGCGATCTTCTGAGCGCTGAGGTCGATGGCCGCCAGCCCCGCGCGGTCGCCGTCGGCGATTCGGCTGGACCACGACACCAGGAGCAAGTCGCCGTCCAGCGCGGCATCGATCGGTCCATCGCGGTATTCCTTAATCGGCACGTTCGCCAACTCGCGTCCGCTCTCGGCATCCAGCACGCGAACGCCATAGCGTGCGTACGCCACGCCGATCTTGCCGGGACCAGCTTTGAAGAGCGATGTGATTTTGAGCTTATCGCCGGTCGGCGGTTTGATGTGCCAGCGCTCCTGCCCGCCCGGCACTTCGTAGGCCACGACCTCGTCGGAGCGCGGACCGGCCAGCAGCAGCTTGCCATCCGCCGCGTGCACGGCCACGGGCGCTACGTACGAGTCGTCATCGGGTTGCCAGAATGCGAGTACGCCGGCCGCGTAGCCGTCGCTGCGACGATAAATCCGCACGGTTTGGAAGAGCGCATCCAGCGTCGTCACGTACTCACCGAACATCTGCACGAACGCCACGGGCTTGTTGTCCAGCTCGCGCTCCCACACCATCGAGCCGTCCAGGGTGCGCAACATGCTCAGCCTGCGCGGCTGAAGCAGGCAGGCGACCATGCCATCCGCCGCGGCCAGCAGGTCGGTGCGCATCAAGCGCTTGGTGCCGGGCGCGAATGAACGATAGGGCTTGGCCCACAGCCGCTTGCCCGAGAGCAAGCCGACGGCGTGCAGGCCTTTGTCGGTCGAGACGATCATCGTCTGCCCATCGACGACGGCGTAGGCATTGTCGGCCGGCGCCAGCGCGCCCGGCGCGGCATTCGGCACTGGGATGGCCTGATCAAATTCATCCGGCAGCCGCAACTCGGCCGTCCATTGCTGCTTGCCGTCAGTTACGGAGTAGGCGTGGATTTCATTCGGAGCGACGTAGGCCACGAAGCGATCAGCCAATGCGGCCGGCCGCACGCTCGTGAGCGGTGAGTGCTGAGTGGTGACGGGTTCGCCGGTATCGGTCCCTGAACCCCGCCACGGCGGATCTGCGACCTGAACCCTGAACCCTGAACCCTGTGCCGTGTGAATCAAGCGCGGGATGTGGGTGTCATCGCCGATGTGGTGATTCCAAACCTCCTGATCGCGCAGCGTCGCGCCAGCCGGACAGAGAGCGGCGCGCTGCACAGCCAACGCGGCCGCGTCGATGCGCGCCTGGCGCGAAGCGACCCACTGATCGACCGAGACGCGCGGCGTGTCAGCCGCCGGATGGACCGCGCCGGCCGGTATCGCGGGAATCGCCGCCGACAGACCGGCGAAACGCCGCGAAAGCGTCAGCAGCAGGTCGGCGGCTGGGGCGTAGAGTTTCTGTGCCGGAGAGAGATACAGATCGGCCAGCGCCGCCATCGTTTCGGCCGTGGTCTCGGGCGGACCGGCGGTGCGTAGAGCCTCGGCATAATACTGTTCGGCCGCCTCCGACCGGCCGCGCGCCGCCTCATGCCGCCCGAGCGCGATCAGCGCCGCCTGCCGCACGCCTTCGCCGACCTCCGCGTCGGCCACGCGGCGCAGCGTCGCCAGTGCTACCGAGATGGGCGACGGTCCGGTCGCCGCTGTGGCCGTCACGTATTTATCCGCGATTTGGGGATCGGCCAGCACCCCGGTGGCCTGCGTTACTTCGCGCCGCGTTTCGGCCAGCAGGTTGCGCTGCTGCTGAGCATCGAGTTTCGCCGCCACCGTGCGAAGCAGATCGCCGACCACCTGCCGTGCGGGGCGCTCCACCCCCGCGGGCGCAGCCGGAGCCGGTGCGACCGGCGACATCAGCGCGCCCGCTTCCCAGCAGGGGACCACCATATGGGCCAGGTCCGAGGTTTGCAGCTCAACAAGGACCTTGTAGGCCTCATCGGCGTGTCCGGCGCGCGCCAGCAATTCGCCGAGACTGTAGCTGGTCTTGAATAGGTCGGCGGCCGAGCGGGCCGCGGTCGCGGCGCGCCGCACCAGTGCAATGGTCGCCTCGCCGGAGACATCCTTGTCGCGCGCCATCGCCAGCAGCGCTTCCACGCGGAGATGCGCGATGCGCTCGGTCCGCCGCGCGTTGTCGGAGGCGGCGGGGCGCGGCAACTCGCCCCCGCGCACGAGATTGGACGGCGCAGCAGACCCTGACAGATCGCGGTTGAGGTCCACCGGGGGCAACGTGATCTGTTCCAGCGCCGCATAGGCCGCCTGCGGAGATCCGCGGAACAACTCCATCCAAGCCAGCCGTTCGGCCAGCCGCGGATCGCTCGGATTGGCGCGATGCTCGGTGAGCGTCTTGGGATACGACTGTTCCAGGTCGGGGAACTTGCGAATTTCGCGGGGATCGACGCTGAACATCGCTCCCGCGACGCATAGCAGGTTGCCCAGCGTCGGACGGAAGCCGCTCTCGGGCCCGCCGCTCGCCAGACTGTCATCGGGCGGTCCGAGGTCGATGGGCTTGCCGTGCTGCGCATCGATCGCGACCAGCCCGTCGGTGGTCGGGAGGTAGATCGTCGCGCCGGAAAGTGCCGCCCGCCCCACGGCCGTGCCGAAGCGGTCGGTCCACACATATTTTCCATCCTGCAGCGCTACGCGCGCCACGGTGGCGCCGCCGAGGTATACGGAATCGTCGTCTGCGCCGATCACATAGTCGTGCGTGCGGCGTGGGGTGGACCAGCGCAGCTCGCCCGACGCGCGCTCGAAGGCGAAAAGCTGGTCCGAATCGGTCGCAGCCAGCAGGACCAGGGGACCGACAACCATCGGCGGACTGCTCAGCCATTCCGCGTGGCCGCTCTCGCGGCGCGCCGCGTTGGCTGAGACGGTCTGCGAATATCGCGCCGCCCACAGCAAACCGCCCGGATCGTCGGTATCCACGGCGAAGAAGATGCCCTCGCCGGTTGGGACGTACAGCGTGCGATCAGCCAGCGCCGGCAGGAGCGCGTCGGTGAAATTGACGCCACTATTGGGCAGACTGCAGAGCAATATCCGCCGCAGCAATTGGCCGTCGGCCGGATCGAGTGCCGCGACGTACAAGTCATCGCCGGTCATAAACGGCGTCCACAACTCCGGGTGAGTGGTGCCGGCACCGCCGAGGCGCTGAGAACGCGGAGGAGCAAGTCTTGACTCTGCGACCTCAGCGTCTCTGCGGTGATCACTCACCTCTCCACCACTCACCAAAACGGGTATGCCGCGGAAGATGGCGGTCGCCAGCGGATCGCCGGGGGGCGCGCCCGGATCGGTGGCCGGCGCGCCGCGCTGCCAGCGGACTTTGCCGGTGGCGGCATCGCGCGCCACCAGCTTGCGGCTGATCTCCACCGCGCCGGGCATGTTCGCGCCGAACACCGCCTGTCGCCGGCCCGGACGCACCTGAAATTGCCCGCCGGGGACGAACACCATCACCTGCTCACCCGTCACGTCGCCGGCCGGCGCGTCGCCCTCGATGCTGAGCACCAGATCGCCCGAGACGCTGAGCACACCGCCGAGCGCGTCACGGAAAATCTTGTCGTCCTGATCGGCTAGTCCCGGCACGCCCTGACCGTTCTGCGCCATGCCCGCCAGCGCGTTTCGCTCGGGCGGCGCGCCGGAAGTGCGGCGGACTTGTGACGCGGGTTCCGATTGCCACAGCACGTCGAACCCTTCCAGATCCAGCGCCAGGCAGCCGTCCGGACCTTTGACGAACAAGCGGCCACCGGCGACCACTGGCTGAAATACGGGAAGCTCGCGTCCCGGCGCGCCAGGATCATCCCCGGCGAGCAGCCCGCGAAGATGAAGCTCCGCCATGGCGGAAGCCGCGCCGCTAGCGGTCTGGTCGGTCGTTCCCGGCAGCGGAACGCGCCACGGCAGATCGCCGATCAGGGCGGGGCGAACGGCGGGCATCAAGTTGCGCCGGTCCGGCGCGCCGCCCGGCATGGGCCATTCATCAGGAGTCAGCCTGACTCCTGAGGCCTGACCCCTGACGCCTGATCCTTGGCCGAGTTCTCCAATGAGCGTCGTGACGCCGCTTACCAACGTTGGTCCATGCAAATCCGATGCGACTTTCTGGGCCGCATCGACATGACCCAACATCGCCAATGCGACGGCCTGCTTGGCGGCGAGCATCTCCGCTACGTCAGGAGTCAGGAGCCAGGAGTCAGGAGTCAGCCGGCCTCCTGAACCCTGAACGCTGAACCCTGAACTCTCCTCGTGTGGACAGACATCCAGTTGCTTGAGAACGGTCAGTGCATCGCTCGGACGCCCGGCGTCCAGGTGCCAGGACGCCAGCAGATCGCCGGCCCGCGGGCCGCAGCGCGTCAGCACATATCGGTCGACCACCGTCTGAAGAGCAGCGCGGTCGTGCTCGGCCGCGCCACGCTCGAACAGGCCCTTGGCGACGCCGTCGTACAGCACCCGATACGCCGCCAGCCCTTCCGGCGGCAGCTTGGCAATGGCGCGTTGCGCCGAGCGGCGGGCAGATTCATAAAGTCCGGGCTGGCGCTCGAGCAGCGCTCCTTGCGGATCGTCGATAATCCGCTGGAGCGAATCGATCACCAGCTTCCAATCCTGCCGCTCGCTGCCCTCGGCAGCGCGCTTGAAAAGGGCCGCGATGGGCGGTGACTCTTCGATGATCGCCGGTCCAGCCATGGATGCTGGTCGGCCGGGCGCAGGACGGCGCACCGCGGCGCCACCGCGCTGCATCGGCTGCTGCTGACCCGCAGCCGATAGACACCAGCCCGCGACCAGCAGCGCGCCGGCCACGTTGAGCGTCGAATACCTTTGGCGACCGCCCTGCAATCGCCGCGTCCCGCCCCACCCCACCGCGGCGGGTCTGCGACACGGCGGGTCTGCGACACGGCGGATCTGCGACATGGCTATGATACGCACAAGATTCAATCTGGTAGCCCCGCGATTCCGCCCCATCCCGCCGCAGCGGGTTTGCGACACGGCGGATCTGCGACACCCATCCGCAACCCCGTCCCCCGGGTCACACGGAAATCATATCGGCGCAACCCGCCGGAGGATAGGCGTTTGCCGCTGCTCGGACGTCGTTGCCCCGCCCGCAGACGCTGCGTTGCACAGGACTCCAATCGTGACACGCCACGACTCGGCACCCCTACAAGTTTCGACACGTCCGTGCCGCGCACATTGACTTGGACGCTCGATTCGTCCCGCGGTTGCGGCCCAGTGTTTTCGTTGACGCCCGACCATCTTGCCGATAAGGTGACCGACGGCGCCGGGCTTGGAGGGTTGCATATGAAAAGGGTAATTCTCGTGGCCGCCTTGCTGCCTTGGCTGGTCGCGGTTCCGCGCGTGCGCGCCGACGAGGAATTCGACGCGCTCATGCATGAGTTTGAAACCGAGCAGGACCAATGGTTCGATCTGATGCGCAAGCGCAGCGAAGCGGTGAAGGAGTCGGAGAGCGCGCCGAAGCCACTGCCGGCCGCTGACCAGAAAGCTGAATCCGCCGACAAACCGGCCGATCAGAACGCCGGCCGGGACGCCGGGATCGCCGAGGCCAAGACCGACGAGAGCGCCGAAGCCAAGCCGGTCACCGAGCCGGAGCCGCTTCCGCCGCAGCCGGCGGGTAAGTTCGTGCCGCGTTTCCGGGCCTATGCCGAAAAGCACGCGGGCGAGCCGGAGGCGATTCCGGCTTTGGCCTGGCTCGTACGCAACAGTCGCTTCGGCTCCCCGGATTCCGCCACGGCGGATTTGCGGGATGAATCATCTGACAAGCCTCTCGAGTGGGCGCTGAAGCGCCTGCGAAAGGAGCACGCCGCCCAGCCGGAAATCCGCGATGCTCTGAAGGGCACGCGCTAT